>JAFGKP010000109.1 GCA_016928455.1 Methanomicrobia archaeon | reverse complement strand
GCCTTCCTCTTTGACCTTGGGGAGGAGATAGCAGCCGATGCCATGGATGTGAAAGGCGATGAGCTGCGATCCTCAAAGAGCATCGTCATGAAAAAGAGCAAAGCCTATGCCCTGCGGCTCTCCGGGGCGATATTCAGTGCTTTTATCCTCCTGTCCTTTCTCCCCTTCCTCATGGGCTGGCTGGGGTACAGCTATCTGCTGCTCATCCTGGCAACTGATCTCTGCATCGCGTATCTCTCCTCCCGGCTTCTCTTAAGCCCAACCATAGTAGAAGGGCGGGCCCAGATACGACGGCTGTACCTGAGCTGGGGCATGTTCGTTGCAGTGTTCATAGTGACAAATCTCATGTGACGGGCAAACGGATCACTCTTCATCAGTGGCAATCCCCATTCGGACCATAGACGGTTTGATTATCGCCAATACCTTCGTCTCAGATTTGATGTTCCTCCTGGAAAGCCAGACCACGATCACCTGAGTGTTTTTATCCTGATGAAGAGCCAGTCAAGGATCTATATTCACTTCTAACACGTCTGCTCTGGCGTCTAATCCGTCCTTTGGTGTCCGCGACGTTTTCAGTCGAGTCGCCTGAGGTATTCTACTATCATGAACTGACGACCAAGCCGCGAACACCTATTCATTCCATCAGTTCATCATTCACTATCAGAAAGAACGGAGGGAATATCGTGCACATCTTCACTCGGCTGCCACCGACCGACCCGGAGCGACTGGGGGATCTCCAGAACCGGGGGTGGGTTCGGCTGGGCGAACCAAAGTGTGCCCTGACGGCTCTCCTCGTCTCCCTTCCGCTCATGGCCGTCACCGCCGCACTGACGCTCGGGATCTTTACGCTGTTCGCGGCGTTTTCGCGCGAAGATCTCGGGTTTGCCGGACCATCCTTCTCCCTCTCTTTCTCAATTAGCCTTCCCCTGGTCCTCGGCATCCTCGCCGTCCTCGTTTGTCACGAGCTTTCCCACCTGCTCTTCATCCCGAACGTTCTCAGGTCCGACAGCACCGGTGTCGGGATGACCGTTCTCGGCGCAGTTGTGTACACCGAAGAAGTGCTTTCGCGATCACGCCATCTCTTAATCTCCATCGCACCCTTCGCTATCATATCGGTTCTCGTCCCGATCGTTCTCGGCATTGCGGGCCTTCTGACCCCGGCGTTCTTCGTTCCGATCCTTCTCAACTCGCTGGGTTCCTCGGTCGACCTCCTGATCGCGATGCTCGTGCTTACCCAGGTGCCGGCGGGCGCATCGCTCGTCAGTAATGGACGCGTTACTTGCTGGAAGGAGGCTGGGGAATCGGGTTGAACCGGCCGCTCCATGCAGTGATACGCCCGCGAAGCCCAAAGAGGTATATCTTATGAGTAACAAGGACAGTGTGCTGCAGAAAACGTGAGGTGGCAAATCCATGAAGATAGGCATCGTGATCTATTCAGATGATTCGGAAACGGTATGGAACGCATTTCGGTTTGGCAATTATGCGTTGATAGAAGGCGACGAAGTAACTGTATTCTTGCTCGCCAAAGGCGTTGAATGCGAATCTCTGGACACGGAAAAATTTAAGGTGACGGAACAGATGCAGACGTTCTTTGATAATGGCGGCGAGATATTTGCCTGTGGTAGTTGCCTTAAAATTCGGCAATCAGATGGTTCAGAGTTGTGCCCCTTGTCAACGATGAAGGATTTATATGAGATCGTAAAGGGTTGCGATAAACTACTTACCTTTTAAAAACACAGCAGAAACGCGTGCACGCTCCGTGCTAATCGTCATGGTATCCGTTCCACAGATAAACTTCTCTCGGCCCGCGCAGGCGCGCTCGGCGTTTCAAATTCTATTTTCTTCCGCATCCCGGAGGCATGCACGAAAAATAGCACTCTTAATCACACATTAAAGTATCTATGTCGATCTGCTTGCCAGAGTATATTGTTATAAAAACGCCACAACTTCCTCCGCCCACACGTGCGTTATGCCACTCTGTAGTAGTGTTATCTACCGTGACTTTATATATGTATGCCCCTTTTTCATCGGTTATTTCAGGTGATTGTATCCCTTCCTTAGCCTTTAACATATAATCATTATTGAAAATGGTTATGTTATTTGAATCAAATACCTCAACAGTTACCTCATGTGTGATTCCATCTTTATTAGACAGTATGAATCTAAGTGGCTCTACATGGCCAAAGACGCCACCGGGTGAAAGACTTCTGAGAAAGATGTAAAAACCAGCCAGAGCTATTACTGCTATAATCCCCACAACAATGAGCACTTTAGTTATCGGCCCCATACCAAGACGCCTAGCCCTTTCTCCTTCCACGGTATTTTACGAAAACTACCACCAACGATATCAACACGCACCCTGCCAGAATCCATAATATCGGTGTATTCGTCAAAATATCGTGAAAAGTATCAGATAGTGATGGTTCATAACTTGTAGCCACGATAATCTCCCAACCATCAATCCTCGTATGGTGTAGTTGCTGATTCTTCGGAGTAAACTCGTCAACCCACAGGGTAACCATATATGTTCCCCTATCTACCGAAATCCCCCCAATTTTCATATCGGGATCCTCTCGCCATTTCGCTATTTGGTCCCTGATAAAAGCTACTTCTTCATCAGTTGCCGGTTCCGGAGCTATGCTGGGTTGTGCCGAAACGAGCGTTAATACGAGCATAATTCCTACTGCCATTACTAGAAACGTTCCTGCCTTTTTCACCGTTTTTAACCCCATTGCAACAGTATTATGTATATTCAAATAGCACTTTAATTTTTGCGGTGTTACCTCTTGTCGGTGCCGCTAGTACCGTACGCCGCCCGCCTCGTACCCGCATCTACTCCCCCAAAAGGCCTAATTTAAGGGACGGAACATCCAAAAGAGAAAAGCTTAAGAGGATTTTGAAAAATCCACAGTGACCATACCAACAAGTCTTCGATATATCATTTATCACAGTGACCATACCAACAAGTCTTCGATATATCATTTATAATAACGCGGGAGAAGCTTAGAAACCCCAAAAACACAACCAGAAAAGATGTAACGCATAAAGAATAGGATTTATATAAATTTAAATAACCGTAATAAAAATCCTCTTAAATACCGGCTTCGATTATGCGCCCGCCAGTGGTGAGATGAACAAGAACTTCGGACTCTGCATTCTTGCAGTAGCTCTAATAATTGTAGGTTCGCTGTTTGTAGTGGGCTGCGTGGAGGAAGTGCCACCCGCTACGTACACCAATTCCATCGGTATGGAGTTCGTGCTGATCCCTGCGGGCGAATTTGAGCTGGGTTCGGACACGAACGAAGCGGGTAGAGACAATGACGAAGGGCCCGTCCATCAGGTAACAATAAAACAGGCGTTCTACATGGGCACCTCTGAAGTTACGGCTGCGCAGTGGCGTGCGGTGATGGGCTCAGATCCCTCGTTCTTCGCGGGTGATGACAACCTGCCGGTCGAGATGGTCTCGTGGGAAGACGCGCAAGAGTTCATCAGGGAGGTCAACGTGAAAGAAGGCACGGATACGTACCGGCTTCCGTCGGAAGCAGAATGGGAATACGCCTGCCGCGCGGGCACCACCACACGCTATTCGTTCGGCGATTCTGATGCGCAACTCGGTGAGTACGCGTGGTATGCTGATACTGCAGGTAATGAAACGCATCCGGTGGGCGAGAAGAAGCCGAATCCCTGGGGGTTTTATGATATGCACGGCAACGTCTGGGAATGGGTGCAGGATGTCTATAATGACAGTTATACGGGCGCGCCGACCGAGAACAGCGCGTGGGCAGGATCTGACGCGCTCCGGGTTTACCGTGGCGGTAGCTGGCGTACCGTCGCTGCTTACTGCCGTTCCGCATCCCGCGGCTGCGCCAGCCCGGCCATCCACTGCAACGATATGGGCTTTCGCCTCGTGAAGTCGGTTTAATGGTAACTGGTTACTGCTTTACCATATTACTGAATAATGACAATTGTTTTAACGAAGCAGTTTGACTTACACTTATCATGAACCAACAACTAGTACTGCCTACCATCGTTGCGACAGTAACCGCATTGGTGGTTTGGCTGCTGTTAGATTACTTTACGACCGGTACAGTATTTTTAGTAGAAACAATATTGAAAGCGGTAGTATTTGCAGTGGTTTTTGGGATTACGTACGCGTTATTATCTCGCGTCTTCGTTCAGCGCCTGCGGTGAAGAAGGCGCACCGCATCGTGCGATGTTCGTTGAGCGGTAGTAGACATCCGCGCGCGGGCTGGAAGAGGATGTTCCCTCAATTTTGTCAGGACCGCTATGCTCGTGGCGTCCGAACGGTATATTTTTATTGAGTACCGAAGATTAGTGTAAGGTAACCAGTCCGGTGGGCGGTCAGAAATTCCGAACCCTCGCTCTAGGCGGACAAAATAAAAAACATGAATAGGGAAGAACTATTTGAAAAAATCGCCACTCTCCTTAAAGGTCATGGGGTGCGAAAGGTAGCTGTCTTTGGCTCTTATGTCCGAGGGGAGGAAAAACCGGGAAGTGATATAGATATTATTGTGGAGTTTTCAGAGAGAAAAAGCCTTCTTCAACTCGTGCGAATAGAACGAGAGTTGTCGGAGGAGTTGGGAATAAAAGTGGATTTGTTAACAGAGAAATCAATAAGTCCCTATTTAATCGATACGATAAAAAGAGAGATGAAGATGATTTACGGATGACAAAAGAAGACAAAGCCTATCTGAAGCATATCTTAGATGCTATAGCCAGAATAGAAGAGTATACCACGGGGATAGAATACGAACGTTTTATGGGGAATCACCTTATACAGGACGTGGTAATACGGCAGATAGAGCTAATAGGTGAAGCCGCAAAGCGGGTATCCAATGAGATCAGAGAGATGTATCTGGATATTCCTTGGAAAGATATGGCGGGGATGAGAGACAAATTGATACACGATTATTTGGCGTAGATATGGATGCCCTCTGGGATACCGTCGAGAATGATATCCCGGCATTGAAAAGCAAATTGAAAGATCTCATTGAAAAAAGGAGGATATAAACTGGGTTAGGGCTCTCGTGATCTTTCGGATTGCTCGGTGCTAAACCGGTCACACCACCGCTTCAAACGGTGGACTGAACCTCACTTGCCTCCCGGTGTGAGATTTAGCGCACCGGACACGAGCTCCAGGGCCATAAAAACCTCATCAGCGCTTCAATGTAATAGATAATCGGCGCAGTGTCGCTGAATATTGTAGAGATTTCTGCGAGTTCGTCAGAGAGTGTCATTCATATTCGATCCTCTCGTAATCGGCTGACGTACTCTTGCGCATCTTCTTCGATCCAAAGCCCTTTTCCAAGGCCGTAGAGTTCACGCCAGTCAAGCAGCTCCTTTTTAGCCTGTCCTTCTTCGCGCAACCGATGAACCAGCCGATCCACCAGTTCCACCAGTTCCTTTGGCGTGAGCCGCTCAGCTTCTTTCTCGAGCTTTTCTATCAGCGTTTGCATCTTTCCCGCCATTTAGACCCCGGTTCACTGTTTCTTCTCAGGGCTTAAATAATAACATCTGCTTACTCACTCAATCTTCCAGTGTGGAGATATCGCCGATGTCCATGCCGAGCTCCTGCGCCTTGAGCACACGGCGCATGATCTTCCCGCTCCGCGTCTTCGGCAGCGAGTCCACAATCTCCAGTTCATCAGGTACCGCCAGCGAGCCCAGCTCGCGGCGCACGTGGAGCTTGATATCAGTGATCAACTTCTCGGAGTTGTTCTGCCCCTCTTTAATGATGAGGAAGCCCTTGATACTCTCGCCTTTGAGCTCGTGCGGCTTTCCGATGACCGCCGCTTCGGCGACTGCAGGGTGCGAGACCAAAGCGCTTTCGACCTCCGCGGTTCCGATACGGTGTCCTGAGACCGTGAGCACGTCGTCCGCGCGCCCGAGTATCATGATATACCCGTCCTCGTCCTTCGTCGCCAGATCGCCGGCGAGATAGTACGGTGCGATCGTGTTCCAGTACTTTTCGTAGCGTTCCGGCTCGTTCCAGCAGGTTCTGAGCCCGGACGGCCAGGGCTCCTTGATCACGAGATTCCCGACGGTGTTGGGCTCTACGGAGCACCCCGCTCGGTCGACCACGTCGGCCACAACGCCGAAGAACGGCTTGCCCGCCTTGCCCGGCTTCGCTCTGTACGACGGTATCGTGGTGACCATGTGCCCGCCAGTCTCGGTCTGCCACCAGGTATCGACCAGCGCGCAGTTCTTGCTGCCGATGTGCTCGTAGAACCAGAGCCATGCTTCCGGGTTCAAGGGCTCGCCCACACTACCGAGGATCCGGAGCGAGGAGAGATCGTACTTCTGCGGCCATGTCTCGCCGTACTTCATGAACAGCCGTATTGCCGTCGGTGCGGAATAAAAGACGTTCACCCTGTACCGGTCTATGATTGACCACCATACGCCCGGGTTCGGGAAGTCAGGTGCGCCTTCGAAGAGTACCGAAGTGACGCCGACGGATAGCGGGCCGTAGACCAGATAGCTGTGCCCCGTGATCCAGCCGGGATCTGCGGTGCACCAGTAAATGTCATTCTCATGCAGATCGAAGACGATCTTGGTGGTGTAATGCGTGAAGAGGTTGTAGCCGCCGATTGTGTGGAGCACGCCCTTGGGTTTGCCGGTCGTGCCGGAGGTGTACAGGATGAATAGTGGATCCTCGGCATCCATCACTTCGGCATCGCAGCAGGGCGAGTGGCGCTGTAACAGCTCATGGAAGTCGATCTCCTTCTCCACAAGCTCGTAATCGTCTCCCTCACGCTGGGCGACGATCACCTTTTCCACGAAGGGTAAATCCTCAACCGCCTCGTCAACGTTCATCTTATAATTGATCTTCTTCCCGCGCCGTTTCGTCCACGTCGCGGTAATGACGACTTTCGCACGTGCCTCCTTGATCCGCATCCGCAGTGCGGAGGCGCTGAACCCGCCAAAAACGACTGAATGGAGCGCGCCGATTCGTGCGCAGGCGAGCATCGCCACGACCTGCTCGATGATCTGGGGCATATAAATCGCCACACGGTCGCCCTTCTTCACACCGAGCGCCTTGAGACCGTTGGCCAAGCGACAGACCTTATCCAGGAGCTCGCCGTACGTTACTTTTACCTCATCACCGTCCTCGTTCGTGCAGATATACGCCAGTTGGTTCCGCCTGCCCGACTTGATATGCCGGTCAAGGCAGTTGTAGGTGATGTTCAGCTTACCGTTGACAAACCACTGGTAGTTCGGGTGCTCGCCCGCACGTACCTTATCCCACCGCTGGAACCAATACAGCTCGTCCTCCGCGATCCGTGCCCAGAACCGTTCTGGATCCTGTATCGATTCTTCGTAGAGCGATTCGTACTCTTCAGGTTGGATATACGCCCCTGCCACCACGTGCCGTGGCGGATTGTACACCTGGTTCACCTTGAGCAAGATCTCATTCTTGTCGGTAGCCATCGTTCGTTCCCCACGTCCTCCCCTTCACACATACTAATATCCAGGATATAAAAAGTCCAATTCATGCTTTTTAGGCCGTTTAAGAACGTTTCACAAAAGTTATGAACGCCTGTACCGTCCTTGAATCTGCTCTCCGCGGTGTCAAGCCCCAGAACATGGGAGCTAAAGGTGATGAGCGCTTTTATCCTGTAGCACCGCCTTCTTCACTATTAATCGCGCAGTATGCTCGCCCTCCTCACGTATCTCGCTCTCCGTGATGATGAGCTTTTTGGTGAAGAGCGGGCCGTCGAGCACCAGTGATTCGAACTCGCCGCCTTCGCCCGCAATGTTCAAGCCCGTCGTACGCCGGCCGTATTTCGCGAGCTGCTCGTTCAAAGCGACCAGGCGATCGACGTCAGCTGTTGCTATCGGCCGCCCCAGCCAGGTTTTGTCCAGTCCGTAGGCGCTGACCGCCGTGAAGATCACCTCGAACGTGTCGATGACGAGCCGCAGCTCTGTCTCCTGGTGTATATGCCAGAGCGGCGAGAAGACCTTGAGCTGCTCTTCACCTGCTATACGCTCGATGCGATCTTTCTGATACGAGCTCCATAACGCGCCGGTGACGACTCCCTCGATGCCGTAGCGCTGCTTCGCTGCTCTCAACGCGGCATGCAGATCCTCGAGCTCCTTCTCCTCTTCGCCCGCGGTCTCCTGCGTTAGTAGCGGCAACCCCATCGCCTCAGCCTGCAGATCAGTGAGCTCAACAGCTGGCGTATGGAACATGTAGGACTCTGGATTTCGGCTCTTGATCGTTATCAGGCACTCGAGTGGATAGCCCGCCTTCTGCATGAGCCAGAGCGCGAACGTGCTGTCCTTACCCGAGCTGAAGAGCGCACCCAGCCGTATATTACGGGCGGGGAAGAACGTACGCAGGTAATCGCGCGAGTACCGGTACCCGGCGCGCTTCGTCAGCTTCTCCAGTGCCTTCATCACATTCGCGCCATACTGCACTGCGCGCTTCTTTCGACCTGCCGCCTCTGCCAGGCCGAGGTCGCGTGCGATCGTGCGCAGCATGGCCTTATCCACCCCTGCAGCCAGTTTATACGCGGCAGGAATTCGCAACGCGTAGGCGACGAGCTCAGGTGCCAAGAAGGGTGCACGCAGTGAGATGCCCTGCGCATTCGCCATCACGTCGTCGCGGTAAAGGTCGCGTTCATGCATTTGTAGCAGTCCCGCGCGGCATTCTCGATTCACCGCCTCCGGTGGCATGCGTCTATGCCGCTCGTAGCCTGCGAAGAGCTCTTCAGTACCGAGCCCGTAGAGAAGCGTCGCTACACCGTCCTCCTTCGCCTGCTCGCAGGCCGCGTACAGGGGTAATGCCACACTCACTTTGATACTGTCCACATCGTCAAGTAGTGGGACGACCTCCTGCAGGTAGTTTTCCAGCTGGTCGAGCTTGATCTTCGTTATGGTCAGCGGCACGTCCAAATCCGCGGCGATTCGGGTAGCGTACCGCAGGTCTTCCGCCGTTTTGAATGCAGGATCGTCAACTATTGCGGTGTAGCAGACGAAATCGAGGTTCTGCTCCTTGCAGAGCTGCGCGAGGAGCGTGGAATCCACACCGCCGGAGAAGAGCACGCCGATCTTCTCACCGCGCGGTATCCGTCTCGCTATACTCGCGCGCAGCATGCGCAGCACGTCGTCTTTGAGGTGCTGTTCCGTTTCCGTGAGCTCGGGCGCCAAGGAAAATGCTTCTTGCTTGAGAAACTGCAGCTGGTCTTCTTTGATGCTGTACCGCAAACGGGTCCGTGGCTCGAGCACAAAGGCGTGGGGAAAGCCCATTGCCGCGAGCATTTTTCTCTCTGAGGCGAACGCGAACCCTCCGCTGGCATGCGCGAAGCAAAGCGGACGCAGCCCCAGGACATCACGGAGGAGATAGAGCACTTCTTCGTCCGCTGCATCCTCCCGGGTCCAGAATGCACACGCGTATGCACCATCGACGGTCTGCGCGTGGAGCTGTGCTCTCTCCAACAGTTCCTGGAGCACAGCAGTGCTGGTATCGGCCTCGAGCTGATACTGCTCTTTGAGTTCAGGCACATTGTAGAGTTCAGCATCAGCAACGAACCGATCTTCCCCTGTGGTCTGTGTGTAAGCTGGCTGGCTAGAGGCACAGGCAATGCACTGCATGGTACCCGGTGGTGCCTGCGCATCGAGCTCGCGCAGCTCGCGTGCCATTATTGCTCCCGCTTCAGTGCAGAGCCAGAAATGGGTGTGGTTGCGATCCTGCAGCACGCTCAGGCCCCTTAACGCGAGCTCAACCGCTTGCGGGTTATTGAATACTCCCAGTATCCTGGCCATTCACGACTCTCTCCTCGCTCGTTTTCGTGCTCACTTGTTTGTAACTCATAGCGTATCGTTTATCTAATCAAATCATCCTGCAATCCAGAGCTAGGGCAGGGAGACAGGCTAACCGTGCGTCGCGTTCGTTTCATATCACATCGAGTGCTCTCCGACCGGCTGGTATAGTGGCTCGTAGAAGTGCGGGCTCACCAAGAACGTAGAGAGAATGAGCGAAAGAGAGAGAAAAAAAAAGGGCACTTCTCCCGTTTTAGGATAACCTCCCACATGCTTGAAGGATCTTCAGCTTGAAATACTCGAGGTCGTGGAACCCATACGCTCGCCGTTTGACGATGTTGATCTTGGTGTTGAATGCTTCACTTGCCGCATTGGTAAGCCGGTATTTGAAGTAGTTCAGGATGCCGTCGAGGTAAGACGTGATGGTCTTGACGACCGCGTCGAACGGTGCAAGTCCTGCGACCTTAACGTTCGCGAACCACCGCTCCAGT
>JAFGKP010000108.1 GCA_016928455.1 Methanomicrobia archaeon | reverse complement strand
CCGGCTATGTGGTAGAAGACGGGGACGTGGTAACGTGGTACTGGAGTAGCAGCGCGGAGATGACGCCTGGGGATTCGCCGCTGCTCGCGATCATTAATGTCTCGGTGACGGAAGATCCAGCATCGCCAACACCAGATCCCACGCCCGAGCCCACGCCAACGCCATCACCACGCCGCAGTGGCGGAGGCGGCACACCAAAGGACGCCGATGGCGATGGATATACAGACATCGAGGAACTTCTTGCGGGGACCAATCCGAACGATCCCACTGACTATCCTGGAAAAATGACTGCAGAAGTCATGACCACATCTGAACCTTCGGCAACCCCAATGAATACACCAGCACCAACACCAACTGCAACGCCGCTACCGACCTCCGTCGCAACAACGCCCATTCCCACATCACCGAGCCCAACGCCTCAGGAGTCGGGTTTTGAAGCCATAGCGCTCATTGTTGGGCTGCTTGCAACCGCCTATATCCTCGAGCGAAGAACGGGTCGGTAGCAGAGAATGAGCAGATCAAGTCTCTATCCTTCTTTAAAACCTCCTCTGTATCTGCTTGCTCTTATCTTAGCGGTTGCGTTCTTCATCGCACCCCCTCTAACGATCGCCGCCACCGTGAGTGAGCGTGGGGGACACCTCATGCTCCAGTACGACCCACAACGCACCGGGAACGCAAGCGGCAGAGGGCCAGGAACCGCTACACTGCTCTGGCAATCGAGCGAAAAGACCGCCGGATGCATCCAGGCGGGACCGATCGTTGCCCACGACCGGGTCTACGTAGCTACCTGGTTATCCTGGACGGGCGGAAATGCTATCAATGCACTCTACTGCCTTGATAGAGAGACCGGCAGAGAGCTCTGGAATAACACGGGCGTTTACGGCGCCTCAACGGCGGCATTTGCCACCAACAAGCTCTTTCTGGGCACCACCGCCGGGACCTTAGCATGCGTCAACACGACAAGCGGTGAAATCCTCTGGAATGAGAAAATAGACCCGAGCGCTTCGCTCCATGGCGCCGCCTCCTCGCCACTGGTGTATGAAGATATGGTGTATATCTTGAGTTTCTCGGATGGCACGCTCCATGCCTTCTCCTTTGACGGCACCGAACAGTGGAACTTTTCCACCGGCGGCCAAATCTTCCAATTCGCCTCGCCCGCGGCGTACGCGGACAAACTGCTCTTCGCCGGGAACGCAGGGAATCAACACGCGCTCTATTGCGTGAATCTGAGCACACACGTGGAAAGTTGGAATTTCTCCACAGCAACCGAAATCCGGGCCACACCCACCATCTGGGCGGATGAAGCGATGATCTTCTTCACCACGAAGTACGTCTACGGAAAACCATACGGCCTCTATGCTCTCAATCTGAGCACGGGCGAAGAGTCCTGGAACGTCACGCACAAATCGAGCTGGGCCTCTCCCGCGTTGAGCGACGGAAGACTGTACATCGGTGGCTCGACCGTTGACTCCACCTTCTATTGCTACAACGCACGCAATGGGTCACTCCTCTGGAAGAATGAGGAGATGGACGGCTCGATCGACTCGTCACCGGTCGTCGCTGACGGGAAGGTGTATTTCGGCACGAATGAAGTTGATGGAACAGTGTTCGCGTTGGACGCGAACAACAGAACCACGCTCTGGAGCTACAAACTTCAAATCCCACCGGGCTATGGCGGAGGATACAATATAGCATCGCATCCCGCTATCGCTGATCGCACGTTGTTCATCGGGGTTGATAATATCGGTGTGCTCGCTTTTCGCGATCCTCAGTTCGCAGAATTCGATACCGGCACGCCGGACTGTCCTTATCCCAGCATCCCCGGTACTATCTGCGGGACGCTCACGCCCGCGCACGATCTCCTGGTTAATTCGATATTCACACGGGCATGTCATGGAACTGGCGGGCGTCTCGAATTTGTCAGGATATGGAACGATTCGTGGAACGGAGCAACCGCGCAGTGGAATGGATTCCGGGGCGATTGGCACAACATCACGTTTTCAGAACCATTTCTGCTTCAGAAAAATGAGACCTATCGCTATCGCATAGAAACCGGCTCATATCCGCAGCTGCACCATAAAAACAAGCTTACGATGAGCGATGGGGTGATCACCTGCACGAATTTCACTGATGCAAACGGGGTGGCCCATTCCAGGGCAATTCCCGCACTACGGTTGTATTTCCGGTAAGATGAACGAGAATAAGTCATTCGTGTCCTGGAGTGGCGGCAAGGACAGCTCGCTTGCCTGTTTACGTATACTGGAGACAGGCTGCGAGGTCTTGTATCTCCTGAACCTGCTGGATGAGTCTGGCGAGCGCGAGCGAGCGCATGACATTCCCCTGATCCAGGTGAACCTCTCGTGGGAGATGTACGAGCCCGAATTCAATGCCGCAGTGAGGAGACTGAAGCGCGAGGGGATAGAACGAGGCGTATTTGGCGATATTGGCATCCACGAGCATCGCGCCTGGGTGGAACGCGTCAGTGAAGAGCTGGCGATCGAGCTCGCGACGCGGGTCAATCAGGATTGGCTCGGCCGGAGGATCGACGAGTCGTTCATTAGTGAGCTGCAAAAGTGCGATTTCCACGCCGCCGGTGAATCCGGCGCGTATCATTCGTTCGTCATCAACGGCCCGCTCTTCAGGAGAAGGATTCGGGTGAGCGAAACTGAACGGGTGCGGCATGGCGACCACTGGTTCCTGGATATCAAGCGAGGTGAGCTGGAATGAGCACGCGCACGCTCGTGGGTTTCTTTACCGTAATGGTCTTCTGCTACTTCTGCACTGTCTGCGCGGCTAGCAGCGTCACTCCCTGGAACTCCGTCACCAAAGACGCTTCTGAGAACGTATCCTTCGATCTCTACCTGGACGAGTATGCGGAGGTTGAATTCTCCGTCACTGCTGACCTGTCGTACCGGTGGACGTGGGCGGTGAACGGTGAAGTGATAAAGGAAACCGAAGGAACGAGCTCAAATTTCGAGTATGCCATTGATGACTACGGTAGCTATGCCGTCACGGTCCGGGGCACTAGTGTAAATGAGACGCTTCAAGCCTCATGGAATCTGACTGTTTGGCTGGTCCTAGAGAAAGAAAACGACATTCGGGAGCTGGAAGGGCTTGAGGACTATGTCTTACGGCTGCCTAAGAAACCTGAGCGAATCGTTTCCATGGCTCCGAGCTGCACGGAGTTCCTGTTCGCCGTTGGCGCCGGGGATCAGGTGGTCGGCGTGACGGAGTACTGCGATTATCCGCCAGAGGTGGTGGAGAAGAAGAATCATGGCGAAATAGCAGTGATCGGTGGCTATTCCACGCCCAGCTTCGAGAAGATCGTGGCACTCCAGCCCGATCTGGTCGTGGGTGCCTATGGCAATCCTGACGACGTGCTCTACTGGCTCGTCGACGAAAGTGCACACCAGGGGGTTACCTATCCGCTCTATGCACAGAACCCTAAGAACGTTGAGGAGATCTTCCAGCATCTCATGGTGCTGGGCGCGCTTACGGGCTGCAGAGCTGAGGCCGATTCGCTCGAATACGAGCTTCGAAACAGAGTTGCGGCCATCACAGCAGAGACCGCTTCCCTGACTGAAGAGGAGAAGCCTCGCGTCTTTTATAATATCGGCGATTTCTTCACCGCCGGTGACAATACCTTCGTCAACGAGGTCATTACGCTCGCAGGTGGCACAAACATTGCCGCCGACTCCTCGGGTTACTTCGTTATGAACCTCGAAGAGCTGATCTATCGCAATCCGCAGGTCATTATCTGCGATAGTAGCATGGTGAGCATGAGTCTCGCGTATGAGCAGATCATGGAGGACAAACGGTTGCAAATCCTCGATGCAGTAAAAAACGGATGGGTTTACGTCATTGACGCCGATATCATAGATCGGCCAAGCCCGCGCATTGTGGATGCTCTGGAGCTCGTCTACCAGGATTATAGCGACTTCTTCGTGGCCACGCGTCCAACACCCTCACCGGCAGAATCTTCTTCATCAGCAGCCGATGGTTCGAGCGCAAAAGCCGCCTCGACTGCTACAGCGCCATCGGCGGCCGCGTCGTCGCCACAGGTGACCGAGACAGCGCGAACCGTTCCGGTGTTGAAGGCCGGTGAAGACACAGCGATGCTCTTCGAAGATATGGATATCTCGCTGCTCACGCTCAGCTCGGATACCACGGTCAACGACGTAAGAATCGCGATAAAACGTGTGGAGAGACCCCCGAACGTTCCCGCGCCTCCTGATACGACCTATGTTTACCTTGACCTCTCAGTCACACCTGAAGAGGTTGCACGGGTGTCCGGCAGCATTGAGTTTAAGGTGCGGCAATCGTGGCTCGCGGCCCATAACATTGAGGAGTCGACCGTTCGTCTGTCCAGATACGATGAACGAGCTGGGTGGTCTAAACTATCCACCTCGCGGGTCGGTGTGGACGATCTTTTCGTCATCTTTGAAGCGGAGACGCCAGATTTTTCACTCTTTGCGATCACGGGGGAGCAGCAATCAAGAGCAGAAAGAACAACCTCACCGTCTGCCGCGCCTCCCGCAACACCACAGTCTTCAAATGAGTCCTCGCAAGCAGCACCCTCCCCTCTTGCTGCAACGCCCGAGTCAGAGACGAGCGCCGCAGGAATTCCGGGATTCGAGGCGATCGGCGCTGCGATTGCACTACTCGTCCTCACTATCCACAGGCGAGGTAGTAACTACAATCCGGGACGGGACGCTAATCTTTACGATACGCACGAGAATAGGAAGAATAAAGAACCATGGAAGCCGGGCTATGAAGGACGATGAGCAGGGGAGATAGCGCACCGGGACTGCGAAAAATTCTTCACTGGAAGCTGGTGCTGATTTACTTGCTTATCTTACTTGCTCTTTCCATCATCTTGACCACGGCGATAGGGCCCGTGTACGTCCCGCCGGGAGAGATCATCATGCTCCTGGGGAGCAAGTTCGGGCTCTGCGTCCTTACCTCCGTTCCCCATGAAGTTATCATCTTCCAGATACGATTGCCCCGGATCTTCCTCGGTCTTCTGGTCGGCATTGCCCTTGCCACCGCAGGAACTGCGCTCCAGGGCTTGTTCAAGAACCCCATGGCCGATCCCTACATCATCGGCATCGCATCCGGTGCCTCGGTCGGCGCCGCGCTCTCGATCATGGTCATCCCGCAGGTCTTCTCCATCTATACCACGCCAGTAATGGCCTTTTTTGGCGCGCTTTGCACCATCCTCGTTGTCTATAATATCGCGAAGGTCCGCGGCCGTATCCCCGTGGATACCCTCTTGCTCACCGGTATTGCCGTCTCCCTGTTCCTGGGCGCGGTGTTATCCTTTATGATGTCCATCGCCGGCGAGGCATTGCACAACATCTTCTTCTGGACGATGGGCGGCTTCTGGCTCGCGAACTGGACGAAAGTGGAAATAACCGCGCTGCCCGTGCTCGCCAGCTTCGGCGTGATCTACCTCTTCGCCAAGGACCTCAACGCCATGCTGCTCGGTGAAGAATCCGCACAGACCCTGGGCATCAATGTCGAGACGGCAAAGCGGATCCTTCTGGTGCTCTCTGCGTTCATCACCGCCGCTGCCGTCGCCTTTACCGGCACCATCGGGTTCGTGGGACTAATCATACCGCACATTACCCGAATTTTGGTGGGCCCCGATCATCGCATTCTCTTTCCCGCGTCGGCATTGCTGGGCGGGATTTTTCTCATCTGGACGGACGCACTGGCGCGGCTGTTGGCAGAGATGCCCGTGGGCGTAATTACCGCGTTTTTCGGCGCGCCGTTCTTCATTTATCTGTTGAAGAAGCGGAAGAGCGGGTACGCTCTGGCGTGACGGCAAAGGTAACAAAAACTAACGAGCACTCATTCAACCGCTACACCGACGGCACGCTGGATCAACCGCCCGATCTCATCGAGCTCCTTCTCCATCGGCCCTCGCTTGTCCGGTATTTCAAGGATGATGGGCCGCACGCCCTTCTTCTTCGCGTTGATGTCCCGTATCTTCTCACGGGTACGAGGATCGGCCGCCAGCTTCTCAGTAATGAGAATAATCGCAAAGTCCTCACGTGCCACGCGGTCGAGCACACGGGCGATATCCTCCTTCTCCCCTTCCAGCCCCTGCTCGTATACCGCGTTCACGCCCGCGAGTCGGAATCCCGTAGCTGTTTCCGGATCTCCAATCACTGCTACTGTATTCATGTTCCATTGTATAGCAAGCAAGAGTAAGAAAAGAAGTGATCATCCCCCCCTCGCTCGCTTTCTGCACCTCCTTTCTCGTATCGGATGATTGGTACGAATCTGATCAGGAAGAAGTTCTCTCGAAGAGCGCTTTCACGATCTCCTCACGGAGACTCGTTGAGAAGCGTGCCATGCGTTGCTCGAAGGTATTGTTCACCTCGATCTTCCCATCCGTTTGCCGGACTACAACGCCGCCTACCGATTTTATCTTTTCAGCAGCTAGCGTGAGTTTTAAATCCCTACCATGCTCGCGGCTCAATGCGATACCCAATTCCGTGAGCTGTGCTTGCGTAATATGAGCTGCTGCTGCATCCTCCTCACTGAGGAACACTTCCAGGTCTATTCCGGCACTGCTGCTCCCTGCCGCAATGCTCAAAACACTCTCGGTTATGAGCCCGCTCAAGATCTCCGCGTACGAGGCGCCCTTGAACCCGGAGCCCTTCACGCCGGGTATGCGGGTAAGTGCGGACTCCAGGGTTCGCTCAATCATTGCTTCCTCTGCCCGCCATTTGAGCTTCCGGGCGTTTTGGCGTGCCGCACGTACAATACGATCCTTCTCCTCCACGCCTTTCCGCTCCTCAGCCGCTAAAAACTGCTGCTTCTGCTGCTCGAGCTCTTTATGCGCTGCTTCGAGCTTCGCATCGGCCTGCTGCTTCGCATCGGCCGTGATCTGTTGTCCTTCCTCGCGAGCTTCCTCCCTTATCCGCTCCACCATCTCTTTCGCGCCCATCGAATATCACCTCAGACCCAAAATACGCGCCAGCACGACCGCAATTGCATGATCGATATTCGACTCAGCGGTAGCTTTCAGTTGCTCCGCCTCCGCCTCGGCAGCTTGCATGATCTTCGCCTCCTCGTGCTTACCCTCCTCAGTATGCCTGGCAGCGATCTCAGCGGCTAGGCGCTTCTCTTCCTCACGCGTCTGCTCCTTGAGCCGCTTGATCCCTTCATCAGCATTCAGGAGAATGGTCGAAACGCTCGCTTTCGCCTCCTCGAGTACCTTTCGCCCTTCCTCTTCACCTTCTCGTATGATCTTCAGCGCTTCTACTGCCATCGTTACTAACCTTCTATGCCCGCTTCTCTTTAATAATCCTACCCTTTTAAAATCTTCAGCTCTGAATTCTCTCTTGAGCATGGCAGAGGGTCTGTGCGCGTACCACCGCGTTGCCATCCTCAAGTGCCACGGCAGAGGGATAGATAGATAGCTACATGAAGGTAATCAGTATAGTGGGGAAGCAGAAATCCGGGAAAACGAGCCTCATCGAGCGTTTGATTGCGAGCCTGAAGTTTTATGGTTCGGTGGGCTGCATAAAACACGCGCAGGAGTTGGAGTTCGCGATGCCTATCGCTCGTGATACCGATCGGTTCTTTACTGCGGGCGCTGAGGTGGTCGTGGGAGTATCAGGGGAACGGAGCATAAAACTGAGCGGTTCACGCGATCTGGCAGAATTGATCGAGGAAATGAAGCGGTCAGGCATTACGTTTCTGCTCGTCGAGGGGTTCAAGAGCAGTGCGTTACCCAAGGTCGCATTGAGCGAGTATCCACCCGACGAGGTCAAGAACATCCGCAAACGCGTGGAGCTGAAAGGTGGTACTGAGCTTCCCGAGACGGTGGTTCAGGAGCTGGTTGAGTTCATTCTCGCGCTTGACGAGTACGCTTGACCGAACAGAATGCCACTCGTCTCTGTCATTGAGACAGGTCGTGCGAGGCTGTATCTTTTTCTCTTTGCGGTCTCTACTGTGTTGTGTATCGAGAAGGTGGTGGTTGATGTGAACGTGACGGTTAGCTTTTCTTCGGTTGACGCCCTTCGCAGTCCCCTGGACTGGATGTATCGTCTCGAGGAGGCAGGTTTCCAGGGCTGGGAGATCGTGAATGAGGGGCTGCAGAAAGTTGAAGGCGACTTGAAAGAGCGGGTGCGAGCACTGCACGAAACAACTGATCTCATCTTTTCACTCCATGCTCCGCTCTCTGATATCAACATTGGGAGCGTCAACGAGCCGATCTGGAAGGAGAGTGTGCGTCAGGTAAAGGAGAGCATAGAGAGCACCTATGAATTTATCGACGAGGTCTGCGTCGTCCATCCTGGCTTCTTCTCGCCACTCTCCGTGCAACAGCCGGACTCGGCGGTTCAGAAGGCCGTTCAGGCACTCACCTCGCTCTGCGAGTTCGCAGCCGATCGCGGCCTGCGCATCGCGGTCGAGAACCTGACCTCGGCGAATATGCTCATGGGTCGATATCCAGACGAGCTCGTGCAACTCGTTCGTGCGACAAATATGGAGAATCTGGGGATCTGCCTCGATGTCGGGCATGCAAACACCACTCAGACGCTGTCCGAGTTCTTCCGTATTCCCGCGGAGAATGAAGGCGTGGAGATCATACATCTGCATGCGAGCGATAATATGGGCGAGCGCGATCTCCATCTCCCGCTGGGTGAAGGTAATCTGGACTGGGACAGCGTGGTTCGCGGCATACATGATAATGGCTACTCCGGGCTCATGGTACTGGAGCTCTACACCCTTGAGGCAGGTGTCGCAAGTCTGGACTTCCTCAACAACCTCCTCGCACATCACGGCCTCTGAGAAGGCTCGCCGCGTGACGCTTACGAGTACTAAAAAAACCATGCGCCTCTATGCCTACGACGCGGGACAGTGCGATCCGAAGAAGTGCACCGCGCGGAAATTGGCACGGTTCGACCTGATTACACTAGTCAACCTTCTGCGGAAGATACCTTACACAACCCTTCTCCTGGTGCCGACCGCGGAGAAGGCGCTCTCGCCTGCAGACCGGGCACAGGCAGGCAGCATCACGGTTTTTGATTGCTCCTGGAAGCACTTTGGTCCGTTTGAAGAGACGTTGAGGCGTTTGAAGCGGAAAAAACGCGCGCTACCCTTCCTGATCGCCGCTAATCCCACCAACTACGGGAAACCGTTCATTCTCAGCTCCGTAGAAGCATTGGCCGCAGCATTGGTCATTCTCGGTGAGCACGAGCACGCGCGTGAGCTGTTAGCGAAGTTCAAGTGGGGCGTGGAGTTCCTGCGGTTGAACGAGGATTTATTGCTCGCCTATGCCGCGGCTCAGGACAGCGGCGACGTGATCGAACTGCAGGCGCAGTTCATGGAGCTGCGGGCACGGAAGCCCTAAGTTTTTTCTCTGCACTATTTATCGATAAAAATATCCTAGATACACAAGGCATGGCATTCTGCGATATCGACGGGGCACGGTTCCGGCGGAAATACCGTGCAGTACCGTTGGGCGAATCGGAGGCAGGGGCTATTTCCGCGGTCTATAAGGCCGTCTGGCTGACTGCATACGACTATCCTCACGAATGGCGTGAGAAGCGCGCGATGACTGTGGACACGGTCAGGAGCGAGATGAACGCCGGCTACTTCTTCTTCGGCGTGTACGCAGCGGGCACCCTCGTCGGCGTCTACAAAGCATCTCTCACCGAGCGCGGGTGCTACGGCGAGCAGCAGGCGGTGCTGCCCGAATACCAGAACCAGGGCGTGGCGTACGCGATGTATGAGCAGTTCCTGGCGTTCGCCAAAACGAATCACTGCAAAGTTAATTACGTGAATATCCTTATCGGCAACGAGCCCTGTGAACGTGCCATGCAGCGCTATCACTTCTACAAAACAGGCGAGCCGTGGGAGCAAGCAAAAGGGATGTGGGTACAGACCTATGAACGCAAGGTTGAGGAGGATTGCTAATCTCCCTCGCTCCCTCGCCCTTTTTCGTGGCTTCACGCTTTTTTAGCCATTGCACACTATAAAACACACTAATGCGTGCACCAACAATTCAGGCACAAAGGCCGGTTGCAGTATGGCTCGATGAGGATTTCTTACCCGAGGAGCGACGGGCGATCCGATCATTGACCGTTATACTGAGAACAA
Source organism: Methanomicrobia archaeon (assembly GCA_016928455.1). Lineage (GTDB taxonomy): Archaea > Halobacteriota > Syntropharchaeia > Alkanophagales > Methanospirareceae > JACGMN01. Next base: position 8,217 of record JAFGKP010000108.1, on the reverse strand, counting down.
TTGGCTGCCAGTGGCGGAAATGCACGATGTGCAGCTTCTGGCAGGAATCTGCCCAGGTTACGCAAGCGGATATCCTTACACAGCTGGCGCATGCGCTCCAGCGTACTCCTGAAGAGGAGTTCGTCCTCAAGATCTTCACCTCTGGCAGTTTCCTTGACGAGCGCGAGATCACTGCTGAGTCGCGACGGGCAATCGCAAAAATGGTGCGCGAAAAAGCCGGGCTGCGGAAGCTCATCATCGAGACGCGACCAGAATTCGTCACGCCAACCAAGCTTGAGGATTTCACGGGCAGTGCGGAGCTTGAGCTTGCAATCGGCTTGGAAACGGCCGATGAATTCATCAGATCGAGCTATATCAACAAGGGCTTTACCTTCGCCGAATATCAGCAGGCCGCGGAGACTGCACTGGATTGTGATGCGACGGTGAAAACCTATCTGCTGCTGAAACCGCCCTGGGTCTCGGAGAAGCGGGCGATTGAGGACGTTATCAGCTCGGCCGAGCGCGCATCGCGGTATTCCGCGACCATCTCGTTGAATCTCTGCAATATTCAGAAGCATACGCCCCTGGAAACGCTCTGGAGACAGGGCTATTATCGACCGCCGTGGCTCTGGAGCGCGCTCGAGGCACTCAGTGCGATTGCGAAACGCGATCTCGTGGTGATGTCCGATCCTGTGGGTGCAGGCTATCGCCGTGGCCCCCATAACTGCGGCATCTGCGATCGCGCGATAACAGCGGCCATCAAGCGCTTCAACATCACCCAGGATGTACGCGTGCTCGTCCGGCTTGATGAGCTCGAGTGCGCGTGCAAGGACGTCTGGCATGTGCTAATGGATCGCGATGCGTTCCTCTTTGGCTCGCGCCCGTACCTGGAGGGAAAGGTTAACAAACGAGCACGCGAATTAGTAGAATAAGTGTGAAGGAGCATGGAGAGTCTCGAGCACGTGAAACGGGTGGTGGATTACCCGAAATATCTCAAACGGCTGCTGCTCTCACTAGCACTCGCGCTGCTCACGTTGTTCATTGCCTTTGGCTTGATGTTCTTTGCGCTGGAGGATCGCACGATTCCCGGAGCGTTCATCTTGCTGGTTTTCGCCCTCTTCTTCATTATTTTTACCGTCTTTTACGAGTCAAAAGCGAGGAGCACGAGCAAGGGGAAGGGAAAAGGCAGGACGAGGGCGCAGGACCGAATGGGGGAATGCCTGAAACCGCTCATCAGAGGCCTATTCCTTGGGATCTGTGCTACCTTCGCACTCGTGACCGTATTCGGTGGCCTGCTGCTCATGCTTGAGCGAGGTTTTGCACTGATCGGTGGCGAGCTATCGTTTATATCGGCGCTGGCTATCTCTATGATCATAAGTATGGTGTATCTCACCCTTTTGCGGCCACCAAGTCCGTCATAGCGAGATCTTGAGGACACGCTCGAGCTTCGCCCTGACCTCGTCCGTGGGCATAATCTCTTCATGCTCGATCTTCCGGAGCAAGGACTCCTTCTCATTGATCCGTTGCGCGAGCTCTGCCTGCTTCAGTCCGACCCGTTCTCGTGCTTCTTTTATTCGCCGGCCGAAATCCTCCGGAATCTCGAGCTCCTCCGCCAGCTCATGATCCATCTGCTCGTACAGACGCTGTTTTGCTCGTGCGAGCTGCTCCTGCTCGCTCGTGAAGCCGCCGAGCTGCGTTCGCGCCTTTGCTGGCTGGCTCTCACTTACGCTCGTTCCGTATCGAGCACACGCGCGACAGACGCGGAGCTGCGAGCTACCAATGGTGATGAATTGCGCCTTTCCGACTATCGTCGCGCCACATATCTCGCATTCGGTCATGCCAAAACCTCCTGCGTCTAACCTCTGGTATCTTATATATGATCGCGAGCAGTAATAAATAGCGGGGATAACATGAAAGCGAGCAGTGTGGGAGTCCCGTCAGATGATGAGTATTCACGGTATCTTCAAGACCGTATTAAGCAGCTGGAGGAGTCGAATAGCCGGCTGCGAGATCGATTGGAGCGTATGAATCGCGAAGGGCGGTATTACGAGGATATGCGAACGCGCTATGAGGGCGAGTTGCGAAAGTTGCGGTCTGAGCTCGAGAAGTTGCGCGCACCACCATTGATCATTGGTACGGTCGTCGAGGTCATGGACGATAATAAGCTGGTCGTAAGGAGTAGCACTGGCCCGCGGTTCGTCGTCCATTACTCAACCCAATTCTGCGAGCCTCAAAAACTCTTCGCGGGCGCACAGGTGGGCTTGAATCAGCAGTCCCTGGCGGTCGTCAGCGTACTCTCATCTGCAAAAGATCCCTCGGTCTACGGCATGGAGGTAATCGAATCCCCCGACGTTGATTATGGCATGATTGGTGGGTTAGAGAGCCAGATAGAGGAGATAACAGAGATTGTTGAGCTCCCCCTCACCGATCCAGAACGGTTCATGTGCATCGGTGTGGTGCCGCCGAAGGGCGTACTCCTCATCGGCGAGCCCGGAACGGGCAAAACGATGCTCGCGAAAGCGGTAGCAAACCGTACCTCAGCCACGTTTATCCGCGTCGTTGGCTCTGAACTGGTGCAGAAGTATATCGGCGAGGGTGCCCGAATGGTACGTGAGCTGTTCGAACTGGCGAAGGAGAAAGCACCCTCAATACTCTTCATTGATGAGATCGACGCGATCGCGGCACGGCGGATCGAAGATGGCACCTCGGGCGAGCGCGAGGTGCAGCGAACGATGATGCAGCTCCTGGCAGAAGTGGATGGGTTCGACCAGCGCGGCGAGGTACGCATCATCGGAGCCACGAATCGGCCTGACATTCTCGATCCCGCACTGCTTCGACCTGGCCGATTTGATCGCATCATCCATGTGCCGGTGCCTGATAAAAATGGGCGGCTGGAGATCTTCAAGATCCACACTGGACCGATGAAGCTGGCGAAAGATGTCGATCTCGAGACTCTGGCGAAACTTACAGATCGTGCAACGGGCGCGGATATCAAGGCGATTGTGGTCGAAGCGGGCATGTTCACCGCGCGTATGCAGAAAAAGGCGGTGGGCATGGAGGAATTCGAACGCGCGATCAAAAAAGTCAAAGAGAGCAAGCAGTGGGATTTTCTCACCACAAAAGAAGCGGGCGTTATGTTCGCGTGAGGGCAGAACCCTGCTACTTCTCATCAATCCCAAAGGACGCCCAAATTACGGATTTTGGCCTCTTTTATTCGTTGAAAGAGCCGAGCGCAAATTCCGGCGTGTTGATGAGTGTTGGCGTGATGTGGTAGGGTTACGGTACGCACAGCTCAAAGGGTTGTAACGGCATTGAAGCGCCATGCCCGTTTCGCCAGGTACTCATGCGCCTGCATCAGTACGTCAGTCTCAGCATCCTGCTTTCTCTTAAACCACTGCCCACTCCGCACACTCTCTAACTCCACGAAGTCGCCCGACGCCGGGTCTTTTATCGCGCACTGCTCGATACGCCACTCCATCTGGTGCGCCTCGCCCTGTGACTCGTACGTGAACCTGATCTCAGGGTTGCACCGATAGATCTCGCGAAATCTGTTCTCAAATTGATTGCGAACCGGCAGGAACGCTTCTTCGGTTGCGAGACGCTCCTCTAGCCGTCCAAAAAGGTCGAACTGCTTCAGAAACTGTTTTACCGCACTCATTCCCGTCGCATCTCTGCTATCCCAGTAGATAGCACCGCAGATAGCCTCAAAGATGTCCGCAACCACCTTCGCGCTGATCTCAGCGTGGGGTTCAGTAGCTCTGATAAACGCCGTCAAACCGAGTCGCTCGCCGAACGCTGCGAGTTGTTCGTTGCGCTCAATCTCCGCCTTGAGAAAGGTCATCTTCCCTTCGTCCAGCGATCTCTGGGCAAAAAGATGTTCAGCTATGATCAAACTGATAACGCGATCGCCGAGGAACTCCAGTTCCTGATAATTGGCAATCTCAGGGTGCTCTTGTGTGTACGAGCTCGTGGTGAGGGCGGTCACCAATAGCGTTTGATTTGTGAACCGGTAGCCGATCCGGCGTTGGAGTTCGGCGAGTGCGGTGGATGCATGTTCACTCATTCAAGCATGAACGCTCCTTATTCATTACCTCCATAAGTTCACACGCACGTATGAGGCGAAACGAAGAATAAAATGAGTGAAGAGGCTGTTCGAGCCTCTCCTGTCCCCCCTTAGACGGTTTGTTACCGCGTTGCTAAAGCGCTACAGCCCCAGGACATCCCTGAGCTGGAATTGATATTTTCCCAATTTACCCTCGAAGTTCCCTGCGCTTATTTTTACGATGTCTGGAACCTTCACCGCAGCTTTTATTCCTATTCGCATCGCTTTCTTAACCGCTTCCTCGCTAACGCCGTTGATCACTATTTCATAGACACCATTCACACCTTCGGGTATTTGAGAACCTTCTACTTTATCCCGCAAGGTAGGACAGAACTTCTCATTGGTGCTGGCATGCATGAACTTGTATTTTGAACCCACTTTCGAGCCTGATGCAACAATACCACCGGTAAACGGAGTTATGGTACCTTCTACCTGCCTTACGGCGGCAACACTATTTTCAGCGGCGATTAATGCAGACATCTGATCTTTTGCAAGGATAAAGAAATTCCCCCCGGCAACCCCAGGCTTCACGCCATATTCCTCTTCACAAATAAAATCCCCCTCCATCATCGGAATGCCCCAGACTTTACGACCGCCAACCTCTTTCTCGTATTCAAACCCGTCCCCAAAGAAGTGGAGTTTTATAGGGAGTTTTTCTTCTGCGTCGAGACCGTTAAACATGGCTGTTGTAGGTGCTGTGAATACACACTGTCCTAATCGTCCCAGCAGTTGTTCCTTTATACCGTCCTTTTTGAAGTGACAGATCATTATTGCCACTCCCGGTCTCCCATCCGGGGTTTCATCACCGGTGAGTACTCTATCGATCCCCGCCTCCGCAGGACAGCCAATGACCGACGTGCCGAACCCTGTCGCCTCTCTCGCCGTTTCCATCGCCCACTTCTCGTTCACCGCCGTGATCAACACACGTGCAACCTTTATGGGAAACGCTTCAGCAAAGGTATCTTCTATCTCAACTCCTTCCAGTTTCATTTTTGCTTAGCTCCTTGATGTGGCTAGAAGGTCGCGAAGTACAAAAAGGTTTCTATTTTTATCGCTCTTCCGCAGCGCTACGCGTGATTAGCGTACGGGTCTTCGCCTGCGTATCCACAAGAAGCTGGACGCCGATATGACGGAGATACGCGGTCGAGTACCCCTTGCCATGAATCAATAACTCGATCAGATCATCCACCTCATCAATGTCCGTGCTAATTAAGAACGAATCATGAATCGCGACGCTCAAATGCCGCCGCTGCGCGAGCTCGCGATGCTTCAGAAAGCTTGTCCCATAGTAGGAGACTGAGAACGCCGACGGGTTCCGCAGGAATAGCGCGTTCGTACCTCCTTTTCGACCCGGCGCGATCACCACCTCCTCGGGATGCGCAACGATCTCATTGATCGTCCCGGGCTGCGCGAGCGGGATATCAGCCATGAGTACCAGTACGGGCTCTCGTTCGTCCGCGAGCAGATCGTTGAGCGCATCGTTCAAGTCCCGGCGGTCTTCACGCACCGTGATACGCATGTTTGACGCGCCATGCTGCTTTGTCACCGCCATGAGATCAGCCGACGCGGCAGTCGTGATAATCTCAACCTCATGGATCGTCGATCGAGCCAGCGCAACTAACACATCCTGGAGCATACAGAGTGCGAGCTCTTCACGTTCGTTCTCGCTCAATACCGCGCCCAAACGCGATTTTGCGCCCGCCTGCTTGAAGGGTATTACCGCTTTCACATCGTCTAGTCTATACCCTCACCCTATTTATAAGGTTTGATTTCGCTTTATACCCCTTCAGCCAAAAGCGAGCGGCAGGTCGCGCTATATATATGATAGCGGCATACGCTCCAAACCGGATCAAAATAGGTATTCGGATTCAGATAGTTAGCAGATCGCAGTCAACTCCGCGAGTACACGCTCGCACGTTGCGCGCAATAAATTCGCCGCTTCGCCGATGATATCATCCACCGGCAGCGCACCATCACTCTCGACCGTAAAGAGCAGCGCGCCTTTATGGTCCCCTTCTACGAGTTCCTGATAGCTGCAGGCGGTAACGGCCTGCCACTTCGCATGCTCGCGACCGCATCCCAACCGTGCAACCGCTTCCAGTGCGATCCTTTGGCGGGCCACCGACTTCAAGCCCCCTACTTCACGCTCCGACGAGATCAACTTCACCAGTGGAATATTCCCATACGCCGGCTCCACGGTAGGATCAGAGGAGATAAGCTCCTTGGAGTAGACGACTGTATACCCCTCCCGTTCAGGGCTGATCGCCTCCAGGGTCAGTGAAATCCGATCCTCAGGCCCGAACTCATGCCGCTTCGTTCTCAGCGGAATCAAGCCCAACCGGTGCGCTAACTGCTCGTCATATAAGAGCGAGGTGTTCTCAAGGATGTTCACCTCATCGATGGCGAGCTTCGCCACATCAGCGATCATCGTTCGCCGTAACGCATTGGCAAAACGGACCTTCACGCCCGAGAGTATGAACTTCACCTCGGTCTTCCCGCGTTCCGCTATTTCCACGTCCATTTCGATCTTATGCTGCGTCTCCACCGGAGGTCACACCAACTTAAACTCGCCTGCCACGTTTGCCACCCGGCCGCTTCGTGCCGTCGTGCGGGACTGGTGTCACGTCCTCGATCTTTCCGATGCGCAATCCAGCACGCGCAAACGCGCGAATCGCCGCCTGTGCACCCGGTGCGGTCGTCCGCGATTTTCGGCCCGAGGCGGCCTTTACCTTCACCCGTAATCCCCGTATCTCCCGCTCTTTTAGCTTGTCTGCCAGTTGTTGTGCCATGAGCATCGCGGTGTACGGAGAGCTCTCATCGCGATCAGCCTTCGCCACCATCCCCCCGGATGCGCGTGCAATCGTCTCCGCGCCCGTCATATCGGTAATCGTAATGATGGTATTATTGAATGACGAGAAGATGTGCGCAATCGCCCAACGTTCCTCGACCATGCTACCGCTTCACCTCCGCGGCCTCCCCTTCTGTCATCGGTCTCGGTTTTACTCCGATCGGTGGCGCGCCATAATAATCGATCCGCCTCTCTTCGTCCACATTCACAATGTACGATGGAATAGTTACCCGTCGACCGGCAACCGCGATATGCCCGTGTACGATGAGCTGGCGCGCCTGCTTGAGCGAGTTGGCCAGCCCTTTCTTGTAGACCCTAGTCTGCAGTCGCCGTTCCAGGAGATCCTCGACGGTGAGTGCCAGGACGTCTTCGACACGGCCGGTGGAGTCTTCACTCTCGCGCAGTATCCCGCGTCGTCGCAAGGCCGTTACGATCGCGTCTCGCTTCCGTAAGGTATGTTCTGAGGGTTTCATACCCGCGATCTCAGCCAGAATCGCGCGGATCTCGCGTCGATACCGCGTGACTACACTATCAGCCTTCCAGATCTCTCGCTTGCTCTTCAACCCATAGGTCTCGGCGATCTCGCGCTCCTCTTTCATTCGCGTCATCTCCCACGGCCGTCGCGGTTTCTCATAGCGCTTCTTTCTCTGCTTTGGTTGTCCCATCTTCTCTTTCCGCCTCCGGTTACTTGCCTCCCTTCGTCGCCAACATCTTCTTACGTATGACACCAACGACCAGCCCTCGCCGGCCCGTGGATCGCGTGCGTTGTCCGCGCGCCTTCAGACCACGCTCGTGCCGTATACCACGATACGATCGGATCTTCCGGAGCAGATTAACGTCCTCACGTAACTGCAGCACCTGATCAGCGCCCATAATGTGTTTATCATCACCAGTGAGGATATCCTTCCGCCGATTCAGCATCCACTGCGGTAGACGCTTCTCAACACCGATGATTGCGCTCTTGAGCTGCTCTATATCATCATCTGAAAGATTGCCCATTCTCTGATTCGGGTCTACGCTCGTAGACGCGACCAGAACCCGTGCCACACGCCGTCCGACTCCTTTTATGCCGCAGAGCGCATGGACAACAGTTCTATTACCATCCAGGTCAGTATCCAGGATCCGGACGATGTGCTTGAAATCCGCTTTCTCTGCTTCGCTCTCTTTAACCTTCTCCTTGCCTTTCTCCTTCCCTTTCCCCGTCGCCTTCGCTTTTGCTTGTGCTTTTGCTTGTGCGCCCTTCTCCCCTTCTTCGGTCATCTTTATCCGTTCTCGCTTCCCCAAGCAT
>JAFGKP010000107.1 GCA_016928455.1 Methanomicrobia archaeon | reverse complement strand
CGTGCCCAGGTGTCCGCGTCAATCAGGTTCACGGTGAGTGCCTGGTCCCGAACGCCCTCCACCATGGCAATAAAGGTGTTTTTGGTGAAGCCTTCTACCAGGTGTGGCTTGCTGTAATCCACATAGACCATCCGGGGCACCACCTGGACGCTGGTGAATCGTGCCCGGGTGAGGAGTGGAAAGAGTTCTCGGCCAATCAGTGCATTACCGTTCAGTCGCGCCTGGATCTCGATCAGGCACTGAATGGTTTGGAGCGCTGCATCACTCCGGGGGTAGAAATAGGTCGAGCCGTGATCGCCCTCAATCACGGTGATCGAACCACCAGGTTTAAGCACGCGTTTTAAGCATGCCAATGCAGCCAGGGGATCCTGCAGGTGCTCGAGCACGAAGCAGACGAAGATATGGTCAAATCGATCAGACGGGAAGGGCAGCGCGAAGAGGTCAGCCTGGAGAAGTCTCACGTTCCGTAGCCCCGCGTGCTCAAGCTGTGCCCGCGCAGTGGCGAGCGCAGTTTCGGCGATGTCAATGGCCGTGAACTGCGCATCTGAACTGTTTCGTGCCAGATGGACCGTTTGTGCTCCAACACCGCAGCCAACCTCAAGAACTGCGCTCCCCGGTGGATAGCTCGTGTCATGGTGCAAGAGCGGAGCGAGCGTATTAGCCTGATCGTACAATCTGACCAGCTCGCGCTCCGAATAGCCGTGGACATACTCATGCTGCACGGTATTCGGCTGAGTTTTCCGCTCCTCTGACTGCATGGTAGTGGCCCTCCAGGCGCTTCTTTTATCACCAGTATCTTTCGTTAGATCATGGTTGGTTATGAAGCCTGACACTTATTTCTGTGACGTGCGCACCTTATGACATAAAGGATGGAAACCGCCTTTTACCTTCTCCGAAGTGCTGCCCTTGTTACGGTGGGCATAGTCGCGGCAAATGTGGTGCTGGAGAGCGACGCGTTGCGGAAGTTATCGCCGCTCGTGCGACCGCTCTGCCGTGCCTCGAACCTACCCAGAGAGGGCGCGATCTCGCTCTTCGCCGCGTTTCTCGATCCGATGGCGGGTAAGTCAGTCTTAGCAGGCTTCTATCAGGAGGGGAAGGTTGGGGAGCGGCAAACGATCGTGACGCTTGTGATGAGCACGTTTCCGACCGTGGTTGGCGAATCACTCTTCAGAGCGCACGCGCCGGTTGCGCTCGTGCTCCTGGGGCCGGTCGTTGGGGGCATCTATGTCGCGCTCAATCTCCTCGCCGCATTTCTCCAATCGATCGGCGCGCTCATTTATGCACGATTCAGGTTTCCGCGTCAGGCGTGTATAGAGGATGAGCAGCTCGTCGCGGAGACTGCTGAGCGGACACGGCAGGAGCGGTTGAAGACCGCGTTGAAGAAATCGACGCGCACATTGCTGAAGGTCGTGCCCTTCATGGTTGTTGCGTTTTTGATCGTTGATCTGCTCTTTACGTTCGAGCTCATGGAGCAGATCGGTATCGTCTTCACCCCGGCTTTACGGGTGTTAGATTTGCCGGGCGTGGTGATCACCGCAATTGTGGCGGAATTAGCGCATTTCTCCGCAGGTTACGCGATCGTTTCCTCGCTGCTCACCAAGGGCGTTGTTACGGCGGAGCAAGCCATTATAACGTTGCTCGTCGGCAGCTTGATGACCATCTCAGTCACCTATCTGAAATACAGCCTCCCGCTGTATACCTCTCTGTTTGGCAAGCTCGGTGTGAAGTTCACGGTCATCATGTATCTAATAAGCATGGTGACGCGGTTCTTCGTGATTCTGCTGGTGTTGGTGGTGTTGTAGATACGAGGTGGATCTTACGATTCATGATCGAGCTTTCATTCCGAAGCCGAAAAAGCGAACGGTACTGATTAACGGGCTGATCAAAATACCAAACTAAATCGAACGTTCGTGGAGACCAAACTGCTCCAAAAAGATCGCTTCATCCTTCCAAATACTTCTCCACATCCTGATACTCGAACTCCTCCGCGTCGAGCACGTTCCTGATGAAGTTAAACAATTTCCTTCGCGTTTCCCGTGATATATTCGGATACCACACCGGTGACGCGATCACGAGCCCGCGAAATGCGAAGAACGGCGGGATTACTTCTAACAATTCGTAATCACCCGTCTTCTCGAAATACATAGCGAAGAACAGATCGAATAAGCTGTTAAATCCCTTGTCCAGAGCCCTACCATCCGTCTTGAGCAGTCCAAAGAATAGGTAATTGATGGCCATCGAGGAGACGTCGTCCGCCGCTTCGCCCCACTCGCCCCTGCTTCGATCAAGCACCGTGAAATCCGTGCCTTCGCGGAATAACAAGTTCCATGGATGGAAATCGCCGTGTACCTGACATAACCGATTCGTTCGCTCTTTCAGCTTCCAGCGCCAGTTAATGCACTGCTTCTCTATCTCGCTCAGCTCTTCCCCCGTAATGAATTCATTTCCTGGCGGATAACTGTCCGTCAGCCCGAAGATACACTCGCTATGGCCAACGAGCTCCCTGATCCGACGCACGTACAGGTGCGACTCATCGCTCTTAACAGCGTGAATCTCCGCCAAATAGGAGGCCAGCGCAGCCACTCGCTCCCTGTCCAGCTCACGTAGCGCCGCACCCTCCTTTAACCGGGTCAGATCATTGACATATTCAATACCATCTACCTTCTCACAGAGGATAAAGAACTCATCCGCATCGCTGACCGAGGCCAAGCTGCCGTCCGTTGCGACATAGCCCACGTCGAGGGATTGAACATGCTTTGGCAGGGTATTGAACGCGCCATACTGCCAGAGCAGGATTCCTGCACGGTCTGCGAAATGGTCGTGGCCGAACGTATCGCCTTTCATTGTGGAGAGCACCACTTCCCGCCGGTCTCTGGAGCCGGTCTCGAATGTGACAACGTACGGCCTGCCGTAGCCAAAGCCTTTGATCTCACGGTCTGCGTCCTGTTTAGTCTTCGCCTCCAGGCCCAGACTTGTAACGCTGAGAAGTTTTACTGATAGGCCGAACTTTAACTCCAGATATGCTTTGATCTCGTTATCCATTGGCCTCAAAGGTAACCTTTATAATCTGCCCCCTTAAATCTATTCTCCATGATAGGGGTAGTCTCCTACGGCGTCTACGTACCCTATTACCGGATACGGGTGGAGGAGATAGCGAACCAGTGGGGCGATAACCCCGCGAATATTAAGGCTGGACTGCTCGTGGAGGAGAAGTCCGTGCCCGACCTCGACGAGGATACCGCGACTATTGCGGTTGAGGCTGCTCGAGCTGCTATCCGGCGCGCGAACCTCGACCCCACCAGGATCGGGGCGATCTACGTCGGCTCTGAGAGCCATCCGTATGCTGTAAAGCCCACGGCCACCATTGTTGCTGCCGCAATTGGCGCGTCACCCGCGATCACCGCGGCCGATTTTGAATTCGCGTGTAAGGCCGGAACGGCAGCTATACAGACCTCTATGGGGCTCGTTTCGCTCGATAAAATCACTTACGGTCTCGCCATTGGGGCAGACGTCTCGCAATCGAGCCCCGGCGATGCGCTCGAGTACTCAGCAGGTGCGGGTGGTGCGGCCTTTATCATCGGACATGATGGGGTGGTCGCCGATATTGAGGAGTATGCATCCTTCACTTCCGACACGCCGGACTTCTGGCGGCGCGACCTCCAGAAGTACCCAGCACACAGTGGCCGGTTCACCGGGGAGCCTGCGTACTTCCGGCATACGATCTCCGCATCTCAGTTACTCATGGATAAAGCGGGCTTAAAACCAGCCGATTTCGACTTCGCCATCTTCCATCAGCCGAACGGGAAATTCCCGCTCAAGGCTGCGAAATTGCTCGGGTTTACCACTGCGCAGCTGAAGCCCGGATTGATGGTCACGCATTTCGGGAATACATATTCCGCGTCCTCGCTGATCGGACTCGCCGCGACCCTCGACCAGGCGACTTCGGGGCAGCGCATCTTACTAACTTCCTTTGGATCGGGTGCCGGCTCTGATTCCTTCGCCTTTCGCGTCACTGATCGGATCGATGCGCTGCGCGAGCAGGCACCGAAGGTCGAGTCATTCATCCTCTTCAAAAAATATCTCAATTACGCCACGTACGCGAAACATCAAGGAAAGATACGGATGTAATTTGAGCTGAGCTGAGCTGAGTAAGGAAGGAAGGAAGGAAGGGAAAGAATGCGAGAAGTAGCAATAATCGGCGCAGGAACGACGCAATTTGGTGAGCTCTGGGAGCGGTCCTTCCGTGACCTCGCGGTTGAGGCGGGACTCCGTGCGATCGAGGATGCGGGCATTAGCGGTGATGAGATCCAGGCGCTCTACGGCGGGAACATGTCTGCGGGTCGTTTCATCGAGCAGGAGCACATAGGTGCGCTGATTGCCGATTATGCCGGGCTCGCACGTCTACATATCCCGTCCACTCGTGCGGAAGCCGCGTGCGCGTCCGGTGCGCTGGCGATGCATCTCGCAGTGCTTTCTATAGCCTCCGGCTGGTACGACCTCGTGATCGCCGCGGGCATCGAGAAGATGACTGATGTGGGATCAGATAGCGCGGACGAGCTGCTCGCGTCCTCGGTAGATCGCAAATGGGAAGTAATCTACGGCGCGACCCTGCCCTCGCTCTTCGCGCAGATGGCGCGGCTGCACATGACGCACTACAATACCACCGCGGAACAGATGGCTCAGGTGGCGGTCAAGAATCATGCGAACGCCGTCCATAACCCGTTTGCGCAATATCAGCATGAAATAAGCCTCGAAAGTGTACTCGCATCGCCGCTCGTCGCCGATCCACTTCGAATGCTCGATTGCTCCAGTATTGCGGACGGCGCGTCCGCGGTCGTGGTCTGTGCTGCGGAGAAGGCACGGCAGTATACCGATTCCCCCGTTTATGTTAAGGCATCCGCCCAAGCGAGTGATACCATCTCGCTCCATGACCGGCGCGATCTCATCACGATGGATGCCACGGTCGCTGCAGCAAGGAAGGCGTACCAGCAGGCGTCGCTGCAGCCCGCACAGATTGACCTCGCTGAGGTCCATGACTCCTATACCATCTCCGAACTGATCGCGATTGAGGATTTGGGCTTCGTGAAGAAGGGCGAAGGTGGGAAAGCGACCGAAGCAGGAGAGACCGCACTAGGAGGTCGAATACCCGTAAATCCGTCCGGCGGGTTGAAGGCCTGCGGTCATCCACTGGGCGCAACGGGGATTCGTCAGATCGTGGAAATAACGCAGCAGCTGAGGAACGAGGCGGGAAAACGGCAGGTACCGGGTGCTGAAATCGCTCTCACGCACAATATCGGCGGAACCGGAGGAACGGCGATCGTCCATATCTTCACCCGCTGAGCTCCACTGGAAACACCGCTTTGCCGGGTATGGCAAGGTATATAAAGAGTGGTCTATATTGGATTGCTTATCTCAATTACCGGTGAGCGGAGGCGAGCTAAGGGATACCATGGAGAATCTGTTCGAAGACCTGATAAACTACGGGAGAATATTTGCCAACAAGGAAGTGCTTCGCCCCACGTACATTCCCGAGCGGCTTCCGCACCGCTGGGAGCAGATCAAGGGGCTTGCCGATATCCTTTCTGCTGCCTTAAAGGGTGAGACGCCCTCGAATATTCTTATCTTCGGGAAAACCGGGACCGGCAAAACCTCCACAGTCAAATATGTGAGCAAGGAATTGGAGGCGATGGCGCAGAAGACCGGTGCGAAGTGTTCGATCCTTTATATCAATAGCGAGGTCTTCGATACGCAGTACCGGGTCTTCGCTTACCTCGCGCGGGTCTTCAATAAACGGGTTCCGATGATCGGGTGGCCGACGGACATGGTCTACTCGGAGTTCAAGACCGGTCTCGATGCTGAAGAGCGGCGCGTCATCATCACCCTCGATGAGGTCGATAAATTGGCGAGCAAAGGCGATGAAGCGCTCTATAACCTTTCCCGGATCAACGGCGAGCTCGAAAACGCTCGGGTGAGCCTCATCGGAATCTCGAACGATCTAACCTTCACCGATCTCCTGGATCCGCGTGTGAAATCATCATTGGGCGAGGAAGAGATCATATTCCCGCCGTACAATGCCGAGCAGTTAAAGGATATCCTCTATGCGCGTGCGAGTAAGGCCTTCTATGCTGATGTGCTCGAGCACGCCGTGATTCCGCTCTGTGCCGCGCTTGCCGCATCCGAGCATGGGGATGCGCGACGTGCGCTCGATCTTCTCCGGCTGTCAGGGGAGATTGCTGATCGTTCTGGTGCACGGACGGTGACTGAGGAGCACGTGCGGCAGGCGAGTGATAAGCTGGAGATGAACCGCGTGACGGAAGTGATCAAGACCTTGCCGCTCCAGTCGAAAATCGTGCTCAGCAGCGTGTACTTGTTGTGCAAAGAGCGGAACAAACGGCGGTTCTCCAGCGGCGAAGTCTATACCATGTACCGTCGCGTGTGCAACCAGATAGATATGGATCCGCTGACACAGCGGCGGGTGACCGATTTCGTCTCCGAACTCGACATCCTCGGCCTGATCAATGCGGTGATCGTGAGCAAGGGCAGATACGGTAGGACAAAGGAGATCTCTCTCAGTGTACCTGAGGAGTGCGTAAACCCCGTGCTTCAAGAAGACTATAAACTTAAAGCCCTAACTTCTATAAGAGTAGGAAAGCAGACAACATTTTAGGGGGATGAAAGATGGGCGATAAAGAAGGAAAAGGAAAATCGGTGTCCGGACATCTCAAGTTCGTGGTACCAGAGGAGTTACAGACCAAAGCACTGGAGGCGGTGGAACTGGCGAGGGCTACAGGATCGGTGAAGAAAGGCACCAACGAATCGACAAAGACGATTGAACGCGGCCTGGCGAAGTTAGTGCTAATCAGCGAGGACATAACGCCAGCCGAGAT
>JAFGKP010000106.1 GCA_016928455.1 Methanomicrobia archaeon | reverse complement strand
CGCTGCTTCAGGTTCAGTTTCCCCATGCCCGCACCGATCGCACCCGAGGTCACGAGGATAACCTCTTTCCCGCGCTGCTTCAAGTCAACGAGCTCGCGCACGATCTTCTCCACCCGGTGCGGATCGAGCTGATACTGCTCATCGGTCAGGTTGCTGGTGCCGACCTTAACCACGATCCGGGTCGCACCTGAGAAGTCTCGTACGGTGCGATTCGGTGGTGCTGCGCTCTCTTCGCTGGCCATCTCCTCTTCTGGGCTCCTCATACTGTATAGTTACAAACTTAAAAGCGGGATAAAAAAGACTGACACTTGCACACGCTTACAGAAAGCTCTTCGTCTCGTAGCTCGCTTCATGCGGTATTCCTCTGAGCTCCACGCCGTTCTCGATACCCAGGATTTCGAGACCCTCGAATTCCGGCATGCCACAGAGCAGCTGCTGCTCGGGATGCGTGCCCGGCGTGATCTTACAGCTCAGCACGACACGCTTGCCCGCGGCGACCACGATCCTCAGCCGTTTCGTTGCCGGATGATTCTTTGGTAGGACGATCAATGGGCTGTTCACTTCACGAATCATATAGAGCACGCAGCGTAACCCGTTCGCGATTTTCTCATCGATACCGAATCCTGAGGCGACCAGGACATCATCGGCGTTGAGCCCCAGGACGATCTCGCGATCCGGGGTCTCGACGAGGAACTGGCTGTGCGTTCCGACCTTGACGATGGCTACGGTACCGGTGGTTCCGTGCAGTACAAGCATCTCGGTAGTGCTTAACGGGATCATAACGTCTCACCTTCACGGTGTGGTAGCTCGTTTATGCGCTTTCATCGCCGCGTCCACAATCACATCCTCGACCATGGTGAGCGAGGGCTCGAAGCACCGCTCTCTCATAATGAGTTCCAGAGCAGTGGCACCTGCCTTGATCGCCAGGGTCAGCTCATTGATCCGTTCGGCGATGCCTTCCTCAGAGATGAGTTGCGCGCCTATCAGCCGCTCAGTCGATGCGTCAAAGAGCAATTTCGCGACGATCAGCTTCCTGGTAGGGAAGAAGCGCGCTTTCGTGTATTTGATCGCGATGCCCGCTTTTACGTTCATGCCGCAGCTCCGCGCGTACGCAGTGGTAACTCCGACGCTGCCCACCTGCAGACCGCCAATAGACGCCACGGTTGGACTCAAGCATCCCCCGTACGTGGCAGTACCACCGAGCAGATTGCTCGTAACAACCCGTGCCTGTATCAATGCGGTTGAGGCGAGCTGACTGAGTCGCGATCGTTTCGTGACCGCATCAATTACCTCGATACAATCGCCTAGTGCATAGACGTTATTCAGGTATGATCCTACTCGTTTGACCCGCAGCGCGTGATTGACCTTGATTCCACCACATGCACCGAGTGCCAATCCTGCCGTCCGCGCAAGGTCCACCGCGGGCCGCATACCAGCCGCGATCAGCACGAGATCGGCCGCGATAGCTTCTTCGTTTACACGCACTGAAGCAACATGCCCAGCACCTTCAAGTGCACGTACCGCTCGCCCAAGCCGGAACGTGACCTCGTTGGGCAGCCAATTCTGCACGACCGAGGCCACGTCGGCGTCCAGAATCGCCGGGAGCAGGGATGGGCACTGCTCCACAACCGTGGTCTTCAACCCGTTCCGGGCGAATGCAACCGCGGCTTGCAGCCCGATCATGCCACCACCGATAACGACCGCGTTTTTCGCGCACTCCGCGTCCAGCACGGCTTTGAGGCGTTCGCCATCTTCACGGCTCCAGAGCGTGAATACGCCCTCAAGCGTTGTTCCGGGGATCGGCGGAATAACGGGCCTGCCCCCCGTAGCTATGACGAGATCATCATAGGGGAGCTCTTCTCCGGTAGCAAGCCGCACGTACTTTCCCGGTACCGTAATACCGGTCACTTCGGTCCCGGTCCTGAAGTCCACCCCTTTCGCGCGATAGAATTCGGGCTTGAAGAGCACGAGCTCGTTCAGCTCGTAACGCCCTTGCAGCGCGAACGGCAAGCCGCAGCTCGAGAAGAACCCCTCGTGCTCTCGCTTTATCAGTGTTATTTCCGCCTTTTTGCGCTCAGTCTGCTCCCGGAGCAGGAACTCAAGCACGTCAATTCCTGCCGCGCCTCCGCCGATAATCACGATCCGCTGAGTCATAGCTAGCTCCTTTTGCCTATCGCTCTGAACGAACAGTCTCGCCAGCCGCTGCCTCCGCCGCCGCATAGGTCTCCGCCATCTCTGCTTCCGAGACGATTCCCACGCTCACCGAGTCGGCATGGCGGTACAGGAATTTGAATACGTCCCGTGTCGGTTTCACGCGACCGGCAGCCAGCGGTTTTATCGCGATTACACGTTTTTCCGTACGATCAAGGGCTTGCAACGTGCTCGCAGAGTCGGGCGTCATGGCATAGCCCACCGTGTTGAGCGGTGCGAGATACACCTCAAACGCGAATCCAGCAGCATCGAGCTCCGGAATCGTCTCGCCGGGAAGATGCGTTGCCGCACCGGGTACGGCGCCCGCAGCCTGTATCTCCTTGATCCACCCGGTAATCCGCGGGTCGAGCGCGTCGCAGGAGAGCGCATGGATCGCGATGATCTCCGGCTGTAACGGCTTGAGCAGCTCTACATACCGCCCGAACGCTCGCCCGCTCGGGATCGTGGCGGCGACGAAGAAATCCGCTTCCAGCTTTGCCTGCGCGGCCTTCAATGCGTTGATCAGGGGTTCATAAGCAATGAGCTGCACTGCCGCGACTCCCCGCGATGCGGATTTAAGGAACAGCCGCGTCATGTTACGCTCGTTGCAAAAGAACTGCTGCCGATATTCATAGGCCATCTGTCCGAACTGGCCGCCGCCGATGAACGGCGAGGTACCGATCATGAGCCGGGGCATCAAGCGGTGCATTTCCTTACCATATATTAGCGGCGCGACGTTATAGAATAAGCTAAATAACTAGTGCGGAGATGAAGGCAGATACAGGAGACGAAGATTATGAGCGTTCAATCATCTGAATCCACTTCCTCTTCAGTACCGCTGTTCCTGCACGACTCAGTCGCGGACGCGGTGGCCTTCTCAGCGGTCGATACGCTCGCTTCACTGCTGGGCATAGCGGCAAAAGAAGCGGAGAAGGTGGTGCTGAAGGCGAACGAGCATGCGGCCGGCTTCACGGTGCGCGAGATCCTCTGCACGAACGAGACGCGGGAGATACTGCGCGAGATCGTGAAGATTCTCGCGTCCTTCGCGGTTACAAAGACCGGCATGGCGACGTGCACGACACGCACCCCGACGCTGGATCCTGAGACGCTGCGAAAACGGTTTGATGCTGTGCGCGAGGGCATACGGCTGTACGATCTGCTGGATAAAGAGCAGATTGCAACGGTACAGGAATTGTTAGCAACGGCAGAGATCTCGCCGATCCGTTTCAATAGCCCGCCAGTGATCGCGACGCGGCGGCACGGGCTGGAATCGAAGCTACAGGAACGGTACGGAGATTATGTCCGCGTAGCCATCGTTGATTCTGAATCGAAGGCGCAAGCGATCCTCCACGAGGCATCACTTATACTCGCGGTTGGTGACATGGGCGAGAACGTGCTCGACGAGCCGGGCATCATCAGCATACCTGAGAGTGCCGTGACGGATGTACGTATCATCTATCCCGAGTTCGTGGTTCAATCGTTCCGTACCAAAAGCGCTGCGATTGCCGCGGTCGTTCAGCTCATCACGGAGTTTGAGGAGCTGAAATCATCAGCGCTTTTTGATGATATCTCACGAGCGGATTTAGAAGCGGTGCTGGCGGTTTTAGCTGGTTTAGCAGACGAGGAAAACGCCCAGAAGGTCAATTTACCCGCTGTGCTGCTCCACTGGGAGGAGGTGATCAATCATGAAGCGAGCCGGATAGTGAAGACCGGTGGCGGTGCCGAGGACTTCAAAGAGTATCTGGATGAGGTCGTGATGAGCATGGCGGACGAGCTGCAGCTCAACGGCGAAGATCGCGATCTGCTCTGGGAGAGCGCGTACGAGAATCTGGAGCGTGGGCTGCCGTTCGAATTCTCTCGGGTGCGCACCATGCAACTCCAGGAGCGCTACGCACGCCGAATCGCTGAACAGCGATACTTCAGGTTGCGCGACTCGGCCGCACAGCTGATGCCGTATGAGAAAGCGGTGAATACCGCGCTCACGCGACTCTTCTACCTCGATTTTCTCCTCGCAGTTGCGCGCTTCAGCCATGATTTCGGGCTCACCATCCCCGAGATCGGTGCTCATGGTCTGGGTGTGATCAAGGGCCGGAACCTCTTTCTGGTAGATGAAGAGCTCAAAGCTGGCGAGACGGTCGTACCGATCTCCTACTCGGTGGGAAGCACGGATCTGGGCATTTTTGGCGCGACACCCCTGCCGGTGGCAATTCTTACCGGCGCGAACAGTGGCGGCAAGACCTGCTTGCTGGTTACGCTCGCGACCTCGGTGATTCTCACTGAGCTCGGGCTGCCCGTGCCTGCTGAACGCGCGGAGATACCGCTACTACCCCTGTACCTCTACCGCCGTAAGATGATCAAGAAGACCGGTTCATTTGAATACTCGATGCGTGCCCTGAGCCGGATCTTCATGCGGGACGGCCCGAAGGTCGTGCTCATCGACGAGTTAGAGGCGCTCACCGAGCCCGGCGCGATGGGCCGGATCATGGCCGCGGTGCTCAATCATTTGCCCGCCAACACGCGTGCGGTGATGATCACGCATCTGATCCACGAGCTGCGGCCGCACATCGATATGAAGAAAGTACGGGTAGATGGGATCGAGTCTGAAGGCCTGGATGCTACAGGAAACATTATCGTAAACCGGCAGCCGCTCTTTAATCATATCGGCTCGAGCACACCCGAACTGGTGATCACGAAGCTCATGGGCCGTGTACGCAAGCCGAAGCTGAGAACGGTCTACCAGGAGATCTTACAGGCGCTCGGGAAGGAGCGGGATGAGTGGCCGTAACGACTTCGCCGCGAGGCACCTACCCACCTACGTACGTACGCACGCAGGGACTTTGAGCGAGATCAGTCGCTCCTTTTATCTATTGTCCTCCTCGTCCTTGCCCTTGACATCCGCTAAGGTGTACGAGCCCTGCTCATCGATACTTGGCTCTTTGATAACCATATAGTAGGGCAGCGCGATGATCATCAGGATGCCGGTGATAATGACAAGGAGGATAATGCCCACGAGCACGCCGAACCCGATGAGCAGCGCGAGCAGTGCCAGTATCTTGAAGACGTGGAGTACTACCAGGAGTATCGCTATACAAGCTACAAAAACGAGTACCGCGAGGATACCGCGCTTCATCGACCGATCGTTTCATCGAGCAGGGTGCCGAGCACGCCAGACGAGCCAGAGGTCTGTCCGGAACGCCCCTGTGGTAAGAAGGGTGCCAGTGCCGAGGCCAGATTGGGCAGGGTCATCGACTGAATAAGCACCCGTCCCGGCCCCCGGATGGTGGTCAGGAAGATACCCTCGCCGCCGAAGAACATCGTCTTTATTCCCTTTACGCGCTCGATATCGTACGAGACCGTTGTATCCCAGCCAACGACACAACCGGTGTCTACCTTCAAGCTCTG
>JAFGKP010000105.1 GCA_016928455.1 Methanomicrobia archaeon | reverse complement strand
GAAGATCAGATCCTCGTCGTACGTCACGGTCAGGTTCGCATCGCCGAAGATTACCGTGAGGTCGCCCGAGTCGTTCGTGAAATGCACGGTATCGAACGAGGGCTCGGACCACCAGTAATGCCCGCCGCCAGCTTCCAGCGATTCGCCAAACTTGCGATCAGGGAGCGAGTTGAAGATGAGATCCTCGTCGTAGGTGATGATGAGCGTCGCGTTATCAAAGGTTGCCGTGAGATTTCCGGACTCGTTCGCAAAATGTACGTGATCGAACTCCGGCTTGGACCACCAGTGCTTGCCCGCGCTCACCTCGAGCACCGTCTTGAACTTATTCACGGGTAAAGACTCAAAGATGAGCTCGGGCTCAAAGCTCACGGTCTTAGTACCCGCGGGATACGTGAACACGATGCTCAGGTTACTCGTCTCGTTACCGAGCTGAATGAAGTTATACGGAAGCCCGTCCTCCCACATGTCAGGGCTGCCGAAGGCCGTCACCACATCCACGGCCGCAACGTTCTCTGCAAAGATTCCCGTCGGTGGCTCCAGAAGCTCACCAAACGCAACGAGTAAAAGGGTCTCCCACCCCTCTACCATTCGCCGCTGATAGGTAACGTTCGTGCTGTTCTCACGGCTCACCGCAATGAGCCCATACCAGAGCGGTGCAAGCCCGTAACTCTGCACCAGCTTCGCGAGCTCGGTCACGCCCACGATGATGCGCTCGTCGGTACAGTTGTCATCGTCGCCAGCGCTGGTACAGTTGCTCTCAGGCCGCGAGAAACTCCCGTTGCCCGTGATCAGCTCGAGATGCTCAACAACAAGATCCGGGTTACTGGAGAGCGCGGAGCGCCAGAATGAGACGTTCGCCACGAGCGAATCAGTATACGTGACCAGGACCAATTCAGGCAGCGTCGCGAAGTTCGCTAGCTCCAAACCCTTGAGCAGATCCACCACCTCAGCACAGGTAAAATTATGGTCCAGCACCTGGATCAGCACTGTTTTGCTGCCGTCCGTGATCCGGATGATCTGGTTATTATCGCACCGGTAGACCGTAATGGTGAGATTGTACTTAATCTCAAAACCCTTTACGTCGCTCGCACACTCTGTCGCACTTTCTTGCAAACAGCAGAGCAAGGGATGGTAATCTTTACTTCCGACTCCTTCGATAACGTACGGCCCGGGCGGCGTGTTATAATCATCCCAGTAATTGCCATCCCAGTTGTTACTCCAACCTTCATCAGAGGCTTGAGGTTCGTTCGCAAAGAAGCAGTTCTCGTGGATTTCATTGTACGCGGATGCTTGATTCACATGTATTCCGGTAGCCGGTATAGCCGGTCCCCCTTCAACCTCTCCCGAGTTATTAATAAGCACATTTCCAATGATTCTATTATAGGTGGATAGAGACATGAATCCTTCGAGCAATATTCCAACCATATTATCCCGTATCTCAAAGCACGACAGCGTATTGTTATCGCTCTCGTAAAGCTCAACGCCAATCGTATAACTATCAGCAGTTAGGTTTGAAATGGACCCGTTGATAAAGCTATTGCCGTTTGACTCTCGCAAGAATATACCTATTGCTTGGTCATAGGAATTCAATGCATAAATGCGATGGTCTGAGGCGAACGTGTTACCGTGCGCATCCGCGAGTCCAATGCCCACTGCTTGGCCCTCCCAAGCTATTGCTGTAACATTCGAAATCGCGGTACTCGAAACGAACTCATTATCGTTTGAATACTCCTCTGCATCTTCATCTAAAAGATTCCCCAAACCAATCCCGCAAGCATAATAAACTGCGGTGATATTAGCGACGGACGTGGTTCCGCTGAAGGTGTTGTTGCTCGCACCTCCTGCTAGCCAGATGCCCAGCGCGTTAGTACCCCATTCTGAATATAGCATTGTAATATCGGACACAACAGTGCGCGCACTGAACCAGTTGTTGGCCGCAGAGCCCCCTTCAAGTGTGCCCACGTAGATACCGCAGGCAAGTTCCCCCGCAGCAATAAACGAGACTGAAGTATTTGCACTGAAGGTATTGTTATACGAGTCATCAACTACCGCAATGCCGATGGCGTCCCAATAGCCCATAATATCAGAAACGGTAGTGACATTGAATCTGTTATCGTTCGAATTCACCAGCCAGATGCCATACGCCGCAATCTCGTCAGTAATGTCTGTTATGATGATATCCGAGATGTTGCACTCAGTCGCGTTCTCCAGGTAGAGGCCTGCCACATCTTCATCCTCGCCAATTGCGCCCCGAAGGGTGAACCCGTCGAGCGTCACGCCCGTCTGATCAATGATGCTGACGACGTGCTCGTCCCATGCGGTAGATTCGACGATCGTCACCGCGGAACCGTTCGCCGACCTGATCGTGAGGTTTGATTTATTCACCACCACGTTCTCTGTATAGGTCCCGTTCTGCACGCAGATGGTCTCGCTCGCATTCGCGTTGTTCACGGCGGCCTGGATCGGCGTTGTTAGATTCTGGTTGAACGTG
This sequence comes from Methanomicrobia archaeon, assembly GCA_016928455.1. Taxonomy (GTDB): domain Archaea; phylum Halobacteriota; class Syntropharchaeia; order Alkanophagales; family Methanospirareceae; genus JACGMN01. The sequence continues at coordinate 5,250 of JAFGKP010000105.1, read as the reverse complement.
CCGTTATTACGCCACCAGCCCGTCATGTTGACGCAGAGGTCGCAGGTGCAGGTGAGAGGCGCACTGCCAAAATTGAACGCGGCATCGTCGAAAATCGTGGTAATTCTGATCGTTGGCTGATAGTCTATTACATTACAGCCGATTGGATCAACTATTTCGAACCACTTAAAATCTTTTATTCGTGCTGTAACAGTTGCAGTGTCAGCGTTACAAGTCAAATGGGCTCTGGCTATTCCACCAACGGTGTCATTCTCGAAGCTTGCTGAGCCATTTTCGAACACTCCGTTAGTCGTTTCAAATATCACTGTAACTGGTGCTCCAACAACTCCAAGGCAGTACGCAACTGTTGCCTCAAGCTCTACTGGCTCTCCCTTGGTATAACTTCCGGTGCCTGGAGTTATAGCGATGTTGTACGGAACGCTCTGGTTTATCGAGGCATCGATCATGTCGCAAGCTTCCGGATGTGCGGAGCAGTTGGGTATCCAATTTGACTCCCATCCCAACCCTCCTGGTGTTGCAGTATGGTTGTATTGTGTTGAGCAGCCGCCGCAGAACGTTTCGTCTATATACGCGAAGTACCACACTGCGGACTGCCCCGCCGAGACGTTATCGCAATGAACGCAGTCAATGATCCAGTTATTCAAGATGTAGCCGATCGAATTGTTCCTGCAGGTTGGTGTGGCGGGATATACTGATGCATTGAAAATATCCCCTTTCTCGACGGGCACTTCGAAGTCTATGCAGAATGCGTAATACCCCAGTTCATCAGTGACATCGAGGAGATGGAACAAGGGTGTGTAAACATCTCCTGAATAATAGTCCCAGCCAGTATCATTGTAAAACCAGCCGGCCGTCGTATTGAGGCAGCAAATATCTAAAATCTCCACAGTATGGTCGCAGCCCACCGTCACACAACAGCCCACCGTCACACAAATCAGACTACCAATCATCAGAATCGCGATACCTACAAATAACGTTTTTGTATACATGAACTTCATTTGCCACATACCTCCGAACCGCCAGGACAACTCCAGTTGGGCGCCCCGGCATAGCACGGTTCTTTATGAACCTATAAAAGCCTTTCGGTTTGCCGCTTCATACACGCACGCGCTCTTAGCTCATGGTCGTGAGGAATCAGGGCCGATCACAAGCCCCCCTACCTGAACTATCATCCACAGCCATCGCTTTCCTGAAGCGATTCCGGGTCGTGCCAGCGACTTTTTGACACCACTATCGCGCCGCACTGGATCTGCCGACGGTCATTCAAATTCTTGCGAGGATGCGGCGCGACGAAGACTCACTACTTACTGCCGCGTGAAGTGCATCACCACGGTATCGCCGTTGAATCTATTACCCGTGACGACGACCGGCTCCGCTAGCACTACTGAGAGAAGCCCCTCGAGCTCACCGAAGAGGAACCCGAGGAAGTCCTCGTTCTGTGCCAATCCTGAAGTCTCGGCCACCTCCATTGCGCGAATCTCGTTGGTCCCGAGGTCGATCTTGAGCTGCACCTGCTTCAGCGACTCATAATAATGCGTTACGGCATCCAGCAGCTCGGCGCCCGTTTTAGCATAGTACCGTGCCAGGAACTGTGCCAGCCGCGTCCCGTACTCGCGCCCGACTTCGTGGCTGGATGCACTGAAAACCTTCGGGTTCGTTATCAAACCATTAAGAATGATCAGATGATAGTAGCGTAAACTGGCGTCATTGCCGATGCCGCGACTACTCGTACCGGCTAATGCGTTCTCCAGACTCTTCTGTATCGGGAACTCGAGCTTGCCCGGATTGAGATACCGCTCCAGCTCCTCGCCACTGCCCTTGAGACCCACCACGAACTCGCAGCGGTCACCACCGGTCGCGTGACACCCCGTCTCATAGCCGTCAAGTTCCTTACCGAGCAGCGCGGAGATGATACCGGTTAACGTCCCCGTGTGATAATAGCAGAGCGGGTGATTTGCCTCCACCCCGAAACATTCCACACAATCCGCCAGCGCTAAGTTGATCTTGATCGCCGTGGGGTCGGTAGAGGCATTCTCAACGCTCAAGAGTCCTTCCTTGCTCGTCTTCATGATCTCGCGGAAGATCCTGTTCGTGACCTTGCTGAGCACCTCAAAGGCGCGCTCGTTCGTCCAGAACTCGAACTTCCAGAAGAAGTCCGGCGGCATGTCCAGCTTACGCATGATCGCGTACGCGTTCCGCCGCGCGGCCAGGTAAGATGAAGTGTAGAGCGAGACCGGGAAGCGAGGATTGGCGTAGATCGGCAGGAGCATACGCAGTTGCGGCACAAACAGGTGAAGATCATCACCGATGGTCGCGCGAACCGCCGGAAGGTCCTTATGCTTCAAGCTCTCCAGGAAGCTGGCCCAGACCTCGTCGATCAGTCCCTCGAGCTCACCCGCACGTTCCTGGCTCATGTGTCCACCGGCACCACCGAAAGCGACTGCTCGATCATCTCGAAGCCCCAGTCGTCGTACCGCTTGTGCACGTACAACCCGAGGGCGATGATGAGATAGCTGAAGAGGTACAGTGCATCAAGGATCGAGCCGGTATGGAATATGCCTGCGGTCGCATAGAGTGGCGTGCCCGTGAAGATCACGTAGAGGTAAACAGCGACCGTGCCCAGGATGATCCCGCTTACGATCGTGGTGAACGTGATGCTCTCGCGCCCCTCCAGCCGCATCTGCTGCGCGAACAGGAGCACCACCGGCATGAGCATCACCACGATAATGACATCGAGGAAATAAATGAGCGTGAGTGGCACCTTATACGCATCGGGGTAATACTGGAGCACCGGGGGCACGTGGTATGCCAGGATGACAACGCCCACAAGGATGACGGCCGCGATGAGTGCCCAGCCCTTCCTGCTCACCTGCCGTACCTCCGTCACTTTCAGCACGTAGTAGGAGCAAAGCACGAGCATGGCGTAGGTGATCCACTGGAGGATAAGAACAAGCTGCGGGAACGTATGGTAGATTCCCCAGAGCTCCTCCATATGCGGGAAGACCATGAGGAAGAGGAAAAGCCCGAGGAAGATGAAGGCCTTTCGCAGCCAGTTCGTATAAATATAAGCGACCCTTAACGAGAGCGCCGCACCGATTACCAGAATGATGAAGTACATCACGCGCGTATACTCGTGGGCGAGTGTATCAGGCAGGAAGAGACAGATAGCTGCCGGGATAAGCATGAGCACGATCATCACCTTGAGAAACAGGCGTGGATTCATGAATGCCCGTTGGCCGAGTGAGTATATAAAAATAACGGTGGGTTACTGATGTACTCGGATTTTCATCACCTGATCTGTGTGTTAGAGCAACGCTAACCGCTGCGTCAAGGTATCGAGCTCATCCGCACGTGCCGGGCCGATGCCGAGCGCAGTAACGGTCCCCGGTGGTATCTCGGTCAGTCCCGCATCCTCGACGATCGCACACGGCAGCCCCGCCCGTTCCGCGTCGTCCCGTACCCGGTACAGCGCGGGAAGGCTGGGCACTTTGAGCGCTACCTTCTTCTGACCCTGCTCTTTCCAGATCCTCCGGTCGTGCAGCGGGGCACGCTCGTAACTGAGAATAGCGGCGTGTGCGGCCTGCACTGCCGCCTTGCCCTTCGAGAGCTTCAGGTCCGCTCGAAGGACTATGCATTGCTTGTATTCTCGCTCTGTCTTCGCCACCATCGCTCGTTCGGTGATCTCCAGGGATTTGTTCCTGACTTGAACAGGGGTAAAACGCGGTTTGTTTTATACCTGATAGTAGTTTAAGAAAAGCCCTAGAAATAAAAGCACCAAAGCGTAAGAGTAATAGAATTAGATTAGGCTGGGAAGGGACTCGAAGAGCGCATGAAGCTGGAAAAGAAATACAAACCGGAGATCGTGGAGAAGAAGTGGCTGGAGACCTGGGAAGACTCACTCTATTATTTCGATGAAGCTGCTTCTGATCGCCCACCGTATATCATTGATACGCCGCCACCATATCCGACGGGCGATTTTCACGTCGGTAATGCGCTGAACTGGTGTTATATTGATTTTATCGCACGGTACAAACGCATGCGCGGCTATAACGTGATGTTCCCGCAGGGCTGGGACTGCCACGGGCTGCCGACTGAGGTGAAGGTGGAGGAGCGGCACGGGATTTCCAAGCGGCAGATCGACAAGCAGCGGTTCCGAGAGCTCTGCAAGCAGCTGACGCGTGAGAACATCGCGCAGATGAAAGGCATGATGCAGAAGCTCGGGATGTCCATTGACTGGAGCCGCGAGTTCGTCACCATGGAAGACCGGTACAAGCGGTATACACAGCTCTCGTTCCTGCGTATGTACCATGACGGCTTGATCTACCAGGCCGAGCATCCCGTGAACTGGTGCCCGCGCTGCGAGACCGCGATTGCGTTCGCCGAGGTCGAGTACGAGGATCGCAACGCGACACTGAATTATATACGCTTCATGAAGGTTGAACCCGGTAAAGAGCCGGGATATGTCGAGATCGCAACGACGCGGCCGGAGCTGCTGGCGAGCTGTGTCGCTGTGGCCGTGCACCCGGATGACGAGCGGTACCGGGACATCGCGGGCAAGGAGCTGGTCGTGCCGATATTCGAGCACCTGGTTAACGTTTATGAAGATGAGAGCGTCGATCCTGAGTTCGGCACCGGCGTGGTGATGATCTGCACGTTTGGCGACCGTCAGGACGTGCGCTGGTGGAAGGAGCACAACCTTCCCCTGATTACCTCGATTGATGAGCAGGGCCGGATGACCGACGCGGCACGTGAGTACACCGGGCTCACCACTACCAAATGCAAGCAGGCGATCATCGAGGATCTTAAGACCCGGAACCTGTACAAGAGTCAGGAACCGCTGAAACAGAACGTGGGCGTTTGCTGGCGCTGCAAGACGCCGATCGAGATCATCTCGACCCGACAGTGGTTCGTGCGCGTGCTGCACGAGGAGATAAAGAACGCGTCGAAGCAGATCTCATGGTTCCCGGAGCATTTCGCCATTCGGCTCAGAAACTGGGTTGACTCGATGGAGTGGGACTGGTGCATCTCGCGGCAGCGGATCTTCAGCGTGCCTATCCCGGTCTGGTACTGTAAACACTGTGGCACCGTAAAAGTGGCGGCCCGGGATCAATTGCCCGTAGACCCGACGATCAGCCGCCCGAAAGAGCCCTGCAGCAACTGCGGCAGCACGGAGTTCATCGGCGAGGAAGACGTCCTGGACACCTGGATGGACTCGTCGTTGAGCGCGCTCTGGGTCTCGGGCTGGGATCT
>JAFGKP010000006.1 GCA_016928455.1 Methanomicrobia archaeon | reverse complement strand
GTGAAACTCCTGATCGTCGAAAGTGTCCGGGTGGCAGAAGGCGGGAAGTCGGCCTCCGAGTCGGTGGCCCGCGAGCTGCTCAAGGATATCATGATCACCGACGCCTCAACTTATTTCATCGCATCGTTCTCTTCGCATATCGAGCGAATTCACAGCATCTGCGAGTTCGCGAAGCGGATGGGCCGAAAACCGGTGTTCCTCGGCCGGTCACTTAAGTTCTATGTCGCGACCGCGGAGAAGCTCGGGATCATCAACCTCCCGGATAACGTCACCTTCGTTGACCGCTACCCGAAGGTCAAGCGGTTCCTGGAGCAGGTGCATGAGAGCGGCACGTGCCGCGACTACGTCTTCATCGCTACCGGGAACCAGGGCGAACCAAACGCCGTGCTCTCGCGGTTAGCGATCGATAGTCCGCTGCCGCTCACGAACAACACAAAAGTCGTCTTCGCGTCTGAGACTATCCCCTCACCGATAAACGTCGCGCACCGCGAGATACTCGAGCGCAGGTTGCGTACACACGGCGTACGGATCTATAAGGATGCACACGTCAGTGGGCATGCACGGAGCGAGGATCATCGTGATTTGATACGGATGTTGCAGCCAGAGAACATTGTGCCCAGCCACGGCGAGATCGAGAAGCTCGCTGCGTACGCCGAGCTCGCCAGTGAGGAAGGATACGATGTCGGGAAGGACCTGCACTTGATGCATAACGGTAAAGGGCTGGAGATCTAAGATTCACCGTTCAACAGTAATCCCAACATCAAAAATACGCTGATGCTTTCAATATCTTAACCACATCTGCATTCTCCAGATCATACCAGTTACTATACGCGTCAGCAACAGCGAACAGCCGTCCCGTTCTGATATTCAAGCAAACGACGTTATCTGCTGTTGCGCGTACCAGCTTGATAGCATGCAGCGAGGCAGTGGGCACGGCAACGACGAGCTCCTTCGGCTGCTGCTTCTGCACCGAATCGAGCGCGACGAGCATCGTGAATCCTGATGCGAGCCCATCGTCCACCACGATGACCGTCTTATTCCGGAGATCAGGAAACGGCTTCTGACCACGGAAAAGCCGTAACCGTTTTTCGATCTCCTTTTTCTCGTCCTCGACGCACTGCGCGATCTCGTCCGGTGTTAACAGAAGCTGCTGTAAGAGCGGCTCGTTAAACAGCGTCGTACCGTCCCAGGAGATCGCGCCGAAGCCCGCTTCCCTGTTCCACGGTATATGAATCTTCCGCACGACGAGCACATCGAGCGGGAGCTGCAGCTGCTCGGCAATAACGGCCGCCACCGGCACGCCACCGGCGGGTATTCCCATTACGTAGGTATCAGTGCCCTGGTATGCACGGAGTTGTTCTGCCAGCAGCCTACCGGCATGCGCGCGATCCTCAAAGACAAACCGCTTATCATGCAAGTGCGGATCCTCGATTACCGATCCCTCTGTCATCGCTCCACCAGTGCTTCACAAGCCTACGAGTTACGTTTGCAGCGCTTCGAGTTTCTGCGTAACTGCTTCGACGTGCCCCTTAACCACCACTTTTGGCCAGATATGCGCGATCACGCCCGCAGGATCAATCAGAATCGTGCTCCTGACCGTGCCCCAGAACTCCTTGCCGTACAGCTTCTTCAACTGCCACGCGCTGTACCGTTCCAGAACGTTATGGTCGCTGTCGCTCAATAACCTCACCTTCAGGTCGTGCTTCGCCACGAATTTACGATGGCTTTCGACCGAGTCGGCGCTTACACCCAGTACCACTGTATTCATGTGTTCCAGCTCGTCGCGCGCGGCCGAGAAGTCCAGGGCTTCACGGGTGCAGCCACTGGTGTTGTCCCGGGGGTAGAAGTAAAGCACGACCCACATGCCCGTAAAGTCATGGAGGCACACGTCCCGGTCGTCTTGATCAGGAAGGCAAAAGTCAGGTGCAACAACGCCCTTCTTCAACTGCCCGGTTACATCCGTTTGGGTCATTGTATACGCTACTCAGTTGGCCTGCCGTAGTGTTATAACATAAACAACGCATCTTTTTCTCTGTCCCTCATGCAAACCATCTCACTCTTGCAAATCGCACCCACGCTCGCGGCGTACTTCGTGGTCGCGTTGCACGCATCAGCTCGACCAGTGCGGCAAATACTCGATATGATGACCGTGCATAAACCGCAGGTTGTCGTTCTGGCGGTGATTGACAGCCTTGACCTGAAGATCTATACGGACTTCGCACCCGAACTCATCGAACTTCACCGATTGGTCGAACAGGGCGGGCTCATATTCGCCTGTCCGCCCGTGAGTACGCACACCACACCGGCGATTGCCGCTATACTTACCGGCCTGTCACCCGAGTCGCACGGGATTGTGGTAAGCGAAGACGTAGCTACTTCGGAGATCAAATCGATCCTGGAGATTCTGCACGAGCATAACATACCGACAGCGGCTGTGCTCGACACGAACGGTGCTCAACCACTCGAGGGGAGAATGAGTTACGTCATCGGCATTGAGAACCGCGAGGACATCGTGGCCTACGACGCGGAGATAACAGCTCATACAATCTCGATACTGGCGAATCAGCACGAGGTACAATTAACGCTCACGCACCTGCGCTCCATTGATCGGTTCGCGCATCGTGGCTGGGATCTGCGGGCCGCTGCGGGCGTTGTGAACGAGCGTATGCGCGAAATCATACGGACGGTCGCCGAACGCAACGGTATGCTGTTCATCTGTGGCGATCACGAGGCGCACCTACCTGAGCGAAAGGCCGCCTCAGGCCAGCAGCCGATACCGCTGATCGTTGCGGCACCCGTATGAAGAATTAAGTGGCTGTATCGCTTGGTCTACGTATATGGATACCAGCGGTCTCAAAGCGCTCGTTATCGATCTGGACGGCACGGTGTATCGCGGGACAACCCTCATTCCCGGCGCCGATGAGGCGATCAGCACACTCTTCGAAGCGTACGACCTTTACTTTCTCACCAATAACTCGACACGGTCGCGGAAGGAGTTTCTGCACCGGTTATCTGAGCTTGGGATTTCGTGCGCAGAGCAACAGCTTATCACCTCTGGCTATGCGGCTGCAAAGTATATTCATGATCGGTATCCAGAGCGCCGCGTGTACGTGATTGGCGAGCAAGGGCTGGTAGATGAACTTCGCGAGCAGCATCTGACGATTTGCGAGGAGGACTGCGATTGCGTGCTCGTCGGTCTCGATAAAGCATTCTCTTACTCCAAGCTGCACAACGCGCTTCAATTCATTCTGCAAGGTGCTGTCTTCATCGCGACCAATACCGATCCATTCCTGGTCACGAGCACCGGGATAAAACCCGGTGCGGGCGCCATCGTCGCCGCGATCGAAACGGCAAGTGGTAAACACCCGATCGTTACCGGCAAGCCGAGCTCGTTCATGCGTGCGCTTATCCTGACTATGGTTAACGTGCAACCGCACGAGATACTCATCGTGGGCGATAACCTCGCCACCGACATCCGCATGGGGATTGAAGGCGGCATGAAGACCGCTCTGGTATTGACCGGTGCGGCGACCGAGCGCGATATCGCGAGCTTAGCGATCCGTCCCGAAATTGTTGTTGACTCGCTTGCGGAGCTCCCGCAGGCTTTGCGGTCGCTCCATACAGTAAAGTAAAGAACGCAAGTTCTTCACCGCTAAGAAGGCATTACTGAAATCCCTGTTCTGGTTGTCATGGTGGATCAACCAAGCAGGGGAAATTCTTTTAACCCGCGGGGAACTATAGTGAAGCGGTGGTACGCATGCCAGAAGCATCGGAGCAACAAAAGGTTCGATTCCGATATAAATTGAGCAATTGGGAGATCGAGATCGAGGGCGATCAGGATTTGATAAAGGAGATAGTCTCGGAGATAAAGAAGAAGGAACTGCCGCCCTACGGCAGTATGGATACAGGTGGGGTCGTCCCGGGGCTGTACACCTAGATAACCTACCCGCTCCTGTCTGAGGGAGTGCGGCTCCACTCGCCGTAACGTATCCGTGAGCCCTCACCAATTCGTGTACTGGAATTCAGCTTACCAGAAGAAGTCAGTAAAAAGCGTACCTTACCGCTCGATTACCATCTCCTCGACTGCCATGCCGAAGTGCCGTGCTGCATCTGTAACGTAAACGAGCACCTCGTTGCCAGGTTTCAAATCAACAACTGAGATCGGCTTCTCCCTGCCCATCAATTTGATCGTCTCGGCGTTCTGGAGAATGATGCTGCAGTGCCGTGGCTTGCCCTCTCCCGCCTCAACTTCGGCCTCGACAAGCATCAGCGGCCGTTTCTCGATCTTGACGCGGCCGACAACCGCTCTTCGCGTCGTGCCCAACGAATTCACGATTACCACGTCATCTCCCGACTTCAACTCGGCGAGATACTTCGTCTTCTCGCCCACATAAATATATGCGTAGACCGCGCCCGCATTCACTCTGAACGGTCGCGCTGCTACGTACGGGCTCTCTTCTGATTCCGAATGCACCAGAAAGAGCACAAACGACTGCGAGCCCACGAGCATGCCCTCGCCACGTACCATCAATGAGCAGGTATCCACGCAGACCCGATCACCCATCTCGAGCTCCGCGACCCTGGTAACGCACGCCGTGGTGAGTGGAATCGTGGCTGTAGCGCTCGCAGCGCGTATCTCTACCGCGCGCTTTATCGCGGAGACATCGTCCGTATCGAGCAGAACACCGTCGGCACCGTGCTCCAGCGTTTCCAGTGCGGTTCGCGCTTCTTCCGCGCTCTGCACCCCCGCGATCACCTGTGCCTCTTTCCGCTGCAGTTCCGCAATGATATTCTCTAGCGGAATAATCTTCCAATCCTTCCCGATTACCACGACGTACGTGCTCTCCTCCGCAAGCGCAACGGCAAAACGCTCGTAAGCCTTACCGCGCAGCTCCACGTAGCCCGCCGTGGGCGTCTTACCACCGGCCGCCGTAAGCGCGCTGTAAACGCGGGATTCAGCTAAATCCGCGGGGATCGGTATGGTGCCATCGCCTTCACTCCTTTTACCAAAGACCAGTATATCCGCACCTTCTGACGGTTCCGCGTCCTTGACGAAGGCTGCTATCCTGATTCGTCCGAGTTCTCGCACCTTTGCAATGTCCTCTGGCTCAATGAGCACCACATCAACGCCGCTTTCTAAACTCGCGGTAATTCGCGCCTTGCGGGCAGTCCACGCACCGACATCCGCATCTGCCTTGATCCATACCTCTTTCTTCTTCTCGGTCATCGCCCTTTGATTCTTCATACGTAGTACACTACTACCAAAAGATGTATCCCACGGTGAACGACTATTTCAACTCTTCCAGAGCTTCTTGTGCGGTAAAATTCTCGTGCACGATCTTGCTGAGCGCTCGCGTCATCCGTGCAGGATCCTCATGCTGAAAGACGTTTCGTCCGATCGAGATCCCCGCAGCACCCGCAGCGACCGCCTCCTCCACCATCTCCATCAGCTCCTCGTCTGTATTCGTCTTCGGCCCGCCCGCGATGATCACTGGTACTGGACACGTCTGCACCACCTCTTTAAAGCTGTCTGGATCGCCCGTATAATTCGTCTTTATTAGATCAGCACCGAGTTCCGCACCGACGCGAGCCGCGTGCATCACCATTTCGGGCTCGTGCTCGTTCTTCACCTTCTTCCCCCGCGGATACATCATTGCCAAGAGCGGAATGCCACACTCCTCGCAGACCATGGTCATCGCACCGAGCGCCTCGAGCATCTCCGCTTCGGTATCCGCTCCCACATTCACGTGCATCGAGACCGCATCGGCACCCAGTCGAATCGCCTCGTCCACCTGCGCGACAACCACCTTGTTCAAAGGATCAGGCCCCAGCGACGTGCTCGCGGAAAGATGGATGATGAGGCCGATATCCTTACCATAACCCCTGTGCCCTGCTATGACAATGCCTTTATGCAGCAGTACCGCGTTCGCGCCGCCTTCCGCAACCGCATTCACCGCGTTCCGCATATCAGTCAACCCGTAGATCGGCCCCACGGTCACGCCATGGTCCATCGGCACAATGACGCTCCGTCCGCTGTTCCGATCGAAGATCCGCTCCATTCGGATGCTCTTGCCGATTCCCATTTGCTCTATTCGCTCTCTTATACTCGTCATCTTCTCCCTTCTCTTCTAATTCTCCCTTTCCTCTTCTCCCCTTTTCAATTAAATCTACGTACGCTCCTAGAGAACTTCACGCATCAGCGCCAATGCCCGTAGCAGCGGCGTTTAGATGTGCAGTAATGTACTCCGGAGTATAAAAATGTACACCATCACCCGCCGGTACCGCTGACTGATATCACGGCAACCGCGTAATATGCCAGGAGTAACCACTACCCGGTAACCTCTGTTTTAATGCTGTCTGCGGTAGTCCACCGCAAAAAAGCGCGCTCAGACTAACCGGACAGTCTCCAGGTTCAAAGGTGCGGCTGTCTCGATGTTGAGCTTCTTGTGGATCCCGCTGGCCAGCGCGATACACTTGTTCGGCTCGCCGTGCATGCATAATACCTTGGAGGGGAGCGGCCGTATCCGTCGCACAAACTCGATCAATTGGTTGCGATCGGAATGACCGGAGAAGCCATCGATGGTCCGGATATCCATCTCAACTTTTGTCGTATCCACTCGGCCTCCGTTCGCGAATTGCATCTCGTTCCAGCCTTTCTGGATCCGCCGGCCAAGTGTACCTTCCGCCTGATAGCCGACAAAGATGAGCTTATTCCGCTCTGCACTCGCCAGGCCTTTGAGATATTCAAGCACCGGTCCGCCATTGAGCATACCCGAGGTCGAGAGGATGATCGACGATTCCTTCTCCTCGATTACCGCCTTGCGCTTATCTGCGTCATCAACCTGAACAAAAACGTCTGATAAGAAGGGATTTTCGCCCTGGAAGATCGAGTTTTTGAGCGTCTTGTTCAGGTATTCGGGATAGGCCGTGTGGACAGCCGAGGCCTCCCAGATCATGCCATCTAAATACACCGGTACCTCTAAGTCCATACCTTCCAGTGCGATCATTACCTCCTGCGACCGGCCAACCGCGAAGGCCGGGATAATCACCTTTCCGCCTTTCTCCATTGTATGCGCGATCTCATCCTTCAGATTCTTCTCCGCTTCTTTACGCGAGGGCTGTAGATCGTTCATCCCACCATAGGTGGACTCTATTACCAGCGCTTCAAGCCGGGAGAAGCCGTTGAAGGCTGGATCGAAGAGGAACGTGCGCTCATACTTGATGTCGCCCGTGAAGGCTATGTTGTACAGCCCCTTCCCCGCGTGGAAATACGCAATTGAAGAGCCGAGTATGTGGCCCGCATTGTACAGGGTGAGTTTGACATCCGGTGCGATATCGGTCACCTCGCCGAATTTCAACGGTATTGTATGCCGAATGGTGTCACGAATGAAGCTTGATTTGTACGGGATTCGCTTCCCCTCTCGTGCTGATACCTCGAGATAATCGAGCAACAGGAGCGACATGAGGTCGCGCGTCGGCTGCGTCATGTACACCGGTCCGTCATAGCCGTACATGAACAGGAGCGGGACAAGGCCCGAGTGATCAAGATGCGCATGGGTAATTACGACGGCGGTAAGATCCTTTATCGGCAGAGCCTCGGGCGCATACAGATACGGCGTGCCTTCCGAGCCGACACTGACGCCGCATTCGATCAGGATCTTTGTCTCCGGTGTCGAGAGCATGAACGAATTCCGACCAACCTCGCGACAGCCGCCCAGCATCGTTACCCGCAACCATTCGTCTTCTTTCGTCTTCTCACTGTAGATCTTCCGGCCCACCCGCTTCAGAAAATCCTTTCTGAATTCGCTCTCTTCGCGCAAATAGCGACGTGTGCTCTTGATAATTGATGATTGGATCGGTGGTGCTCTGATAACGTTTGGCCGCCATCCGATCTCCTTTGCCACCTCGCGTAAGGTCGTGCCATGCGTCCCGATGACCAATCCAGGCTTCTCCGCCTCGATGATCACCTCTGCCGTGTCCATATTAAAATAAATATCCTTTATCCCGCCCTCTTCGGGAACAATATCATGGATGACCTTCGTTGCCTTCTCCGGCTCCATCAAAATCGTGCTACTCGGCCGGACCGAGATTCGCTTCTTCAATTCCTTCGCCAGCGTACGAACAATCGCGCCGTCGTCCACGAAGGCCTGTGTGTCCTCAGTATAGATCACCAACTCAGGGCCCTCGAACTCCACGTTCGTTATCTTCACGCCCGTCGGCAGGAGTTCAACGATTCGCCGCTTTAAGTCTAAAAGCGTCTCTTCTGCTGTCATTGTATCTAACGATCGTCTCCTATAACTTCCCGGTTACGCTCTCTTCTAAGCGCTCACGTTTAAGTCGCTCGTAGGACTGTCCGTTTGGATCCATGCTCCTCTTAACGTCCACCACGTGCTCGATTCGAGTGTGGTGCAAAATTCCTCACGCTACGCGGTCAAACGAAAGGATGAATTACTTCAACGAGCTTTTTATCTCCTTGACTTCCTCCTCGCTCAATTCCGTATACTTATCCTTCGTTATGACAATCACCTCAATCTCCTCGCCCGATGCGCTGTCCCGTTTCATTGCTGAGTGCACCGCCTGGATCGCGAGAGCAATTCCCGCGTCCACCGACAAATCGGCGGTGTAGCGATCCTCCAGCACACCATAGGCAATGGGAGAGCCCGAGCCGGTGGCGGCGATTTCCTTCTCCTCGGTATTGCCGCCGAGCGGATCGATTGAGAATATGTGCGCCCCATCTCGGTCGATGCCCCCGATCAGAAGTTGCACAATATACGGATAATAACGATTCCCGCTCATCACATTGGAGAGCAAGGTCGCCACAGCACGAACGGTCAGTGGCTCGTCTCGTCGTATCTTGTAGAGCTGTCCTTCAACGCGCATCACGCGAATGAGCGCCTGCGCATCGCCCACAACACCAGCCGTCGTGATCCCAATCAGATCGTCCAGCTGATAGATCTTCTTCGCGGTCTTTGAGGC
>JAFGKP010000104.1 GCA_016928455.1 Methanomicrobia archaeon | reverse complement strand
GCGTATCCGAGTCTCAGCTTTACGCTGCTCTTACTGCTCTCGCTCGTACTCCTGCTGCCTGCGGTGTACGTGGGCTATGGACTAACGCGGGAAATGGAGGCGGCATGAAGGTAATAGGCGCTAATGGAAGAGAGGTGACGTAAGAGAAAAATGGAAAATCCAAATACGCATATAGATTTCCTTGAGTCGGGGCCGCTGGCGCCCTTCAAGAAGTGGTCGGCGAAGTGGAGTTTGTGGCCTTGCCATTTCATCACCTCGTGCTGTGGTGTTGAGCTCGCCCATGCTTTCGCATGCGGCTATGACGGTGAGCGTCTGGGGACCCTGAACCTGGGCATTGCACGGCAATCGAACTTCATCATCATCGAGGGCACGATCTCCCGTAAGATGGCACGTGCGCTGCAGTTCGTCTATGGCCAGATGCCCGACCCGAAGTTCGTGAATGTTATTGGCGCGTGCGGCGAGCGAGGCGGTATATTCTGGAACAGCTACAACATCACGCATCCGTCGGACATCGTGCCGGTGGATTTCTTCGTCCCGGGCTGTCCAATAACGCCAGAAGGTCTGCTTCGGGGCGTGCGAGCGCTTCAGGACAAGATCATGGGCGTGGACAAGACCACGATTCAGTATAAGACGGTAGAGCTCCCGTTCGTGGAGAAGCTGGAGGAGCGGATGGTGCCCACCTCGCCGAAACGGTTCACGCAGACACCGGAGATCAGGGTGGACCTCCCGAGAAGAGTCGAGTGGGATTTCGGCAAGGAGTTCGTGCGCGATCTGGAGAAAGAGCTGAAGGGCTTGATCGAGGCGGTAACCATCACTGATATGAACCGAATCGCGGTGCGAACGACACCGGAGAATTTGATGAAAGTTGCGCGGAAGCTGAAAGAGGGGCTGAATCTCGACCATGTAAAGAGCGTGAATGTGATTCAGGTACCGCACGAGCGGAAGTTCATTATCGAGTACGTGGCCTCGAGTTACACGCGCGAGGAGCTGATGCCGGTGCTCGTCACGATCTTTACGGAAATCGCGGCAAAGGATCCGAAGATCTCGAGTTTGAAATCGATCTGGGAGAGCGCGAATTACTGTGAACGCGAGCTGCACGAGTTTTTTGGTGTCTGGTTCGAGGGTAACGATTGGATGGGTAAGAAGTTCCTGCTCGCGCCTGACACACCGGATCTCCCGCTCAGGAAGGAGTTCAAGCTCCCTGAGGAGCGGTACGCCTTCGAGAAGGGAGTCGAGCCGGAGTTCATGGTCCCGATCGAGCCGCCGAAGGACCTCTATACACCGATCTGGCAGGAATTTATGGATGTAGCGCATGCGAGCGATGAGATCGTCGTGCCCATTGGGCCGCATCATGCGGGAAGCGGACATCTCAGGGTTACCTTCAGGGTGAAAGGTGACCGGATCGTGGACGCGATACCGGAGCCTGGCTTCGTGCATCGGTCGATGGAGAAGCTGGCGGAGACCAAGTTGTACATCCAGAACATCCCGCTATTCGAGCGGCTTGCGATCAACGACCCGGCGAATATGAACCTCGCATACGTTCGCGCAATCGAGAACGCTCTGAAGATCGAGGTGCCGGAACGTGCGAAGTATCTGCGCACGATCATGTGTGAGCTTTCGCGGATCGAGGCATTCTACTACGACTCAGGCATCTTCTCGCTCTTCTTCGGGCATACCACGGGCTTCATGTACTGCATGGCGATCAGGGAGATGATCATCGAGGCCATGATGCAGATCTCAGGATCCCGGAGTGGGCCTTCATTCATTATGCCCGGCGGATTACGACGCGATATCGCAGAGCCGGTGCTCGATCTGATTGATAACCTGACCTCCGCGCTGAACAAGCGGATGAAGAAGTTTGAGAAGATCTTCGTCTACAATCCGGTAACGGTGGCCCGTGCGAAAGGCGTGGGTGTGCTGACAAAGGAGGATGCGATACGCTGCGGCATGGTTGGGCCGTTTGCTCGCGCTTCGGGCATCAACTACGATATCCGAAAGGTCGCACCGTACGATGCGTATGATAAGGTCGACTTTGAAGTAACGACCGGCGATGACGGCGACTGTCTGGGCCGGTTCCTGGGCAGGTTGGAGGAGATACGGGAGAGCATCAAGATAACGAAGCAGGCGGTGGACGCGGTGCGTGAGATCAAGGGCCCGATCCTGAGCGAGGCGCTCATCAGTGAGTATCCGGAGGCGGCGCACAACATACGTGGCAGCTTCTACCGTGTCTTTGGCGATCTCGTGCTGCCGAAGGGCGAATGGACGACCCTAACCGAGGCAGGCAGGGGCACGACCTTGTTCACGCTCATCAGCGACGGTGAGTCAAACGTTCCGTACCGCGTGCGGGTGATCAGTCCCTGCTGGATGAACCTGCGGGGGTTCATGGAAGCGACGAAGGGCGAGCGCTATGCGGACTTCTGGGCGGTGTATGGCAGTTTCGGCTACTTCCCACCGGAGGCGGATAGGTAAGTAGGTAGGTAGGAGAGGTGAGACAAAAGAAATGATCGATATAAGCGGGCTTATAAGCACGATAATCAACAACCAGATAAATATACCGTTACTGTACCTAATCTACGAGTTCTTACTGAAGATCCCGGTGATCGGGAGTATCGTTTCGTTCCTGCTGAGCATCCTGCCCATCTTCGGTGTGCCGATCATCAAACTCCTGATAGGATTTGTGCTCTGGAAGCCGATATGGGTGCTTCTGCTTGTTCCGGGGTTCGCCACGCTCGGTACGATGCTGCTCATCCTGCCGTGGCTGGAGCGGAAACTCGTCGGCCGGATGCAGTGGCGTGTGGGGCCGCGTGAGATCGCACCGCGCACGCGGGGAAGCATTCAGCTGCTTGCCGATTCGCTCCGTTTCCTCTGCCAGGAGGTGATCATCCATAAGGAGGCGCACCGTCTGTACTTCCTGCAGTTCCCGTTCCTCTACTTCCTGCCCGTGCTCCTCCCGCTCTTATTCATTAATGCGGGCGCGCCGGGCGCACCGCTCGTGCCCATCGAGTCGCCGTATGCCTTGCAGATCATGATCGGGTTGATCAGCTTCATGCCGGTCTTCATCATGGGCGTCGGCTGGGCGGCGAATAACCGATTCGCGTATAT
>JAFGKP010000103.1 GCA_016928455.1 Methanomicrobia archaeon | reverse complement strand
GCACTGGGTATAGACGCGAAGAAATTGGGGTTTGATAAGAACATAGTGAGCACGAAGCGAATCCTTGAGAAGGTGGTGTAAAAATGGGAATAGCAGTAGTAGGTGGCGGTGTTGCCGGAATCACGGCAGCGCTTGATCTCGCGGATGCAGGCTATAAAGTTTATCTAATCGAGAAGAACGAGAAACTCGGTGGTAAAGTAGCGGAGCTCGCAGAGTGCGAGACGGGCATTCTGCCACGAATCATTAAGATCGAGAATCATCCCAACATCGAGCTGATGCTCTCGAGTGAAGTCGAGTCCTGCTCGGGCTCAGCGGGCGATTTCAAACTGACCGTTTCCGGAAAGGAGATCGGCGTGGAGAGCGTAGTGCTCGCGCCGGGCTACGACGTCTTTGACAACATCGCGAAGGGCTATGCGATCAACTATCCAGACGTGGTCACCTCGCTGGAGTTCGAAGCGATGCTGCGGGCCTGTACCGTGAGCGAAACCGGTGCGTTGGTGCGGCCGTCAGACGGCAAGCCCGTGCGAAAGATCGGGTTCATCAAGTGTATCGGCTCACGGTCACAGGAGAACGAAATCTGCTCCACGGCCTGCTGTGGCTACACGGCGAAAGAGGTCTGGGAGCTGAAGGAGCGCTATCCGTTCATTGATGTCTTCGTCTTCTATATGGACGTCCGAGTGTTTGGCAAGGACGAGGAGCTGGTGGCGAAGCTGAAGGATAAGTACGGTGTCCATTACATCCGATCGCGTGTGCCCGAGGTGTTCCCGGAAGCCGATACGCTCGTCGTGAAGTACGAGAATCTGGCGAAGGGCACGATCGATCGCCAGGAGCTTGATATGGTCGTTCTCGCGGTTGGACTGCTCCCCTCGAAGACCCTGGGTAAGCTTGCGAAGACCTTCGCGGTGAAGACCGATACGTATGGCTTCATCGAGACCGCTCTCACCAGCCCCTTAGAGACGAGCGTGCCTGGCATCTTCGCTGCTGGCACGGCAACCGCGCCGATGAAGGTGCGTGAGACCGTGATGCAGGCGAGCGGTGCAGCATTACAAGCGGCAGCGCAGTCCGGCAAGACTGAGCCGATACCCGGTCAGGAGGAGCGGAAATACATCGAGGTGGGCGATGAAGAGCCGAAGATCGGCGTTTTCATCAGCAGTGTGCAGGGCGACGTTGCCGAGACCATCGATATTCCAGCCGTTGCCGCAGAAGTCAACCGCATGCGGAACGTAGCTGCGGTGAACGCAGAGACCACAACCATGCAGGAGACCATGGCCGCGATCGAGAACGGTATTGTGGATCAGGGCTTGAACCGGATCATTGTGGCGGGTTATTCACCCCGTTCCTACGAAGAGCTTTTCCGGGATGCGTGTGCGAAGGCCGGTCTGAATCCTTATTTGCTGGAGATGGTGAACCTGCGCGAGCAGTGCGCATGGGTGCAGGATAAGGAGGATGCAACGGCTGCAGCGAGTGCTCAAATGGCTATGGCGGTCGAGCGCGCACGGTATCTCGAGCCGACTCCGATCGAGAGCTATCCGGTGATTCCTAAGGCGCTGGTCGTCGGTGGCGGTGTAGCAGGCATGAACGCGGCGCTGGGTATCGCGAATGCGGGCTATGACGTCTACCTGGTTGAGCGGGAAGCGGAACTGGGCGGCGAATTACGCGAGTACGAGGAGTTGCAGGACGGAACGAAGGCTGCGGATCTCTTGCAAAAGGTACTGGGCAGCGTGAAGAGCAACGACCGGATCACGGTTTACACCGGTGCCACGATTGATCGCGTTCGCGGCCGTGCAGGAGCATTTAAGGCGCAGGTCGTCGGCAACGGCATTGATGAGGAGATCGACTTCGGCGCCGCGGTGCTCGCAACGGGTGCACGAGAACTGCCCACGGACGGCCTTCCGATCTTTGCAGGCCCGGTCAAAGCGATCACGCAATCCGAGTTCGCGAAGCTGCTGGGTGCAGGCGCACTCGCGGCAAATACCATCGCGTTCGTGCAGGATACCGATTTTGGCGCAGGCGTCTATTCGAAGTACAGCAGCATCGAGGCGGTCAGCAACGCGCTCAAGGCGAAGCAGCTCAAGCCGGAGGCGAATGTGTTCCTCCTTTATCAGGAGACCAAGACCTATGGCAAATGGGAGATGCTGTATAAAGAAGCGCGCGAGGCTGGCGTGATCTTCCTCAGATACGCTCCCGCGCGTACACCCCAAGTAACGAACGGCGTACTCTCGGTCTTCGACGTCATCTTCAACGACGAGCTTCAGATAAAGCCTGATCTACTGGTCTACAGCATGCCGATGCTCCCGGCGGAAGAGAACGTGAATCTGAGTCGTATGTTCATGGTACCGCTGAAGAACGGATTCTTCATGGAGGCGCAGGAGCGACCAAAGCTCGTCTTGACTCCGGTCGATACGGTGAATGAGGGCGTCTTCGTCTGCGGCTCCGCGGTCTTTCCGGCGATGGTCGACGAGACCCTCGCCATGAGTAGCGCCGCGGCAGCGCGTGCAAACGTGCTCCTGGCGAAGAGCTTCATGGAGACCCCCGGTATCGTCTCCGTCGTTGACGAGGCTATCTGCTCAGGGTGCGGCCTCTGTGTGGAGATCTGCCCGGTAGAGGCGATTGAATTAGTTGAAGAACCAGTAGCCGCAGTTACCTATGAGATACTGGAAGTGACCGGCGGTGTCAAGCGTATCGCGCGTATTACCGAGGAGGGCTGTATCGGTTGTGGAAGTTGTGCGTGCTATTGCCCCTCGGATGCGATGTCCTTGAGAAACTTCAGGGATCGGCAGATATTCGCGCAGCTGAATTATGTGTAGGAGGAGAGGTGGAAAAAATGGCATCAGAAACTGAGACTGTAGTTGAAGAAAAGACAAAAGAACCCCAGGGTGTATCTGAAGTTGTAAAGGAGAAGAAAGAACACCAGGGTGTATCCGAAGCAGCCACGCGGAACTTGATGCAGTCCATCAAGGGCAAAGTCGAAGCGGCATGTCTCGGCAAGGTCGAGGAGAAGGAAGTGGCGATCATACCCGAAGCAATGGTGATCGGTGGCGGAATCGCGGGTATGTATGCTGCAATTGACATGGCCGATGCGGGCTTCAAGGTTCATCTCGTAGAACGCTCACCGACCATTGGCGGCCACATGGCTCAGCTTGATAAGACCTTTCCTACACTCGACTGCTCTGCCTGTATCTTGACGCCCCGTATGGTCGATGTCTCAAAACATAAGAACATCAATCTGATGAGTTATTCGGAGGTCGTTGGTGTCGAGGGTTCAATCGGCAATTTCACCGTAAAGGTAAAGCGGAAACCGCGCTACGTCATTGAGGCAACATGCACCGGCTGCGCGCTCTGTGAAGAAGCATGCCGGTTCGCCGGGAAAT
>JAFGKP010000102.1 GCA_016928455.1 Methanomicrobia archaeon | reverse complement strand
TTCCTGAACACGAAGTACACCATCAAGGCGGGCGAGATCGTGGTGAAAGATGGCGAAGTGGTCGCGGCACCAGAAGGGCGAACCATCTTCGTGACACCAGAATGCGACGAGAAGTTGAATGACGAGATGCTTGTGACCCTGAAGGACCGGTTCGATAAGTACTACTCCGTGACCTTCAACAACTACCCGGTACAGAAGCATTATCTGCCGCATCCATACGAGATCAAGGCGCCATGGCGGAGCTAGCTAACTAACTGAGCGAGAAAAGGAGGAAGAAAAATGCAGACGATAACCTTAAAATTGAAGGACACGGTCGTAAGCGGTATCGCGAAGGTTCCCGTTGAAGTGGACGCATTAACGCCAGATCAGCTCTTCGGCAAGAACGAAGCGGGGATCAAAGCGGTAAAGGTCTGGTGGGGCAACCGCCAGGAGCAGACCGGCGATCTCTTCGAGGTGAGCCTCGCGGGCACTGCAACAAGCGCGGCGGACGTGAAGCTCGTGTTTGAAGGCGATCTGAGGCGTGTGAAGCGTATCGGCGAGGGCATGAAAGCCGGCGAGATCGAGGCACGTGGTGACGTCGATATGCACTGCGGTGCGATGATGGAAGGGGGCAAGATCGTGATCAAAGGCAACGCAGACTGCTGGGCCGGCCGTGAGATGCGCGGTGGCGAGCTGGTCATCGAAGGTGACGCGGAGGACAACCTCTGTGCGATGTACCGCGGTGAGATGACCGGCATGACCGGTGGCAAGGTCACGGTCTACGGTAATGCCGGTGAGCTCACGGCTCAGTACATGGCCGGTGGCGAGATCCTGATCAAAGGTAACGCAAAGATGCTTGCCGGGCTGAACATGAAAGGCGGTAAGATCACCATTGAGGGCGATGCAAAATGGCCAGGCGCCGACATGACCGGTGGTGAGATCCTGGTGAAGGGCGCGACCGAGATGATGCCGTCGTTCAAGTTCCTCGAGACCACCCCTGTTGATGGCGCTGAGTATAAGAAGTATCTCGGCGATTTCGCCATGGGCGAGCGGAAGGCGAAAGGCACACTGTACGTGAGGTGATTTCTTTTTTCACCTCCCTTTTTCTTTATTTTTCGGGTCTTCTTCACCGCTAGCGGGTAGCATAACGCAGAAGAGTGATCCCCGCACTCAGCTGCTCTGGCGGTGTGAACAAGATCGGCGGAGAACCATCCTTCAGATCGCCCGCAGTTAAAACCTGTACGTCTCGCCTAATCCCGGAATGATCACGCGTATTTCTTTTCCCGTCGCTTCAACGAGTTCTTCGAACGCTTCAGGTCGCTCAGTATGAACGGGAATCAAAATTCGCGGATTGATCTTGCTGATGAGTTCCTGCAGCTCTGGTCGGGAGGCATGGCCGGAAACGTGTGAGCGTTCTATCCTCTTTTTCAGCTTGGAGCAACCGGGATTGGTACATCCCACAGGGAGCGGCGTCTCACCCAAACTATACCCGATCCCAAAGGCATCGAGCCAGTTGATCAATCGTTCCTCATCCAGTTCCATCTCGTCCGAGAATGGCTCACATTGCGCGCGTATGAACCGTGATCCCGGTATTTTACCCGTTGCATCTGCCAAATCAAACAGCTGCCCTAAATCATAAAAAGAGAGCATCAAGACATACTTATGCGGGTTGGACGTGATCTCTTCGGCCACTAAACCGTTGTTGTAATGACTGGCATCATCGGTCCACGTTTCTTTATCAACGGAATAACCATATTCATGCTTAGAGGTCGAGTAGTCATTGGGTGAGTATAAGCAGCTACCTTTTCGCTTGAGAAATACCGACACGTGCTCGGGTAATGGTGTTAACGCCAGTTTGTTCAAGACGTAAGCAAGCCGAGCGTTTATAACGAATCGTCGCCCAGAGGATTCTGCAGCCTTACTGATGGTCTCATAGCGCGTGGTGTCTTTCCAGCTGAACTCAACAAACACCAGGCCGTCTGTACGAGCAATCTCTTCCGCGATTTTAGAGCAAACCAGCTCTTCGGAAAGCTGAGAGTCCGAATCTATCCGGGTACCCTCGCAGATCATGATGTCTATACCGCCCCCTATCGCGTTGACGTAATCGTCGATCGTCGTGCCCTTATTCCCGTGAAACCGGATGTCGCCGGTATAAAGAATACGCAATGGCTTACGATCATCATCGCACGTCAGAAGGTAGCTTGCAGCCCCGGGAACTGAGTGATCCACCGCTATCAGCGTAACACGATAGGCGCCTATGGCCTGCGCTTCGCCATCCTCTAAGACCCTACAATCGCGAACCAGCTCTTCCTTATGAGCTATTCTCGGGCTTTCCGGCACGGCCCCTTTCTTCGTGAACGCAATAGAGGATCTTTTCGACCGTACTGCCTCTGAGGTGAAGTTCGTAACATCGTCAATAGCCTCGACCAATGTCAGGGTACTCTTTGAGCAGTAAAGCGGAAGAGCAGGGTGAAGAAAGCCGAGGTCACCCGTATGATCCATATGAGCATGGGTAAGCAATATCCCATCGAGATACCCCCGTCCGTGCTCTCTGTGGTAGTCCTCGTAGGTAATGAGTCCTGGCACCCTGAACAGCTCCGAATCCGGTGAGAGTATCCTGTAATAGCTCTCGTTTGACAGAGCCGCCACGCCTTCCGGACAGATCAAATCTCGCCGGTATATTCCGGGTATAACGGGAAGAACCCCTATGGTGAGTTTATCCTTCAATTCCGTGTTCGATCGAACGCCCAGGAACTCCGAAAAGAACGCCGAGGCAAAACCCATTCGGGTTCCGAAGTCCAGCATGAGGCGAGTTCCCTGGTGTTCCACCAGAATTTTATTGCCGCCAATTTCACCCGCACCCCCGTATAAAGTGATTTCAACCATTTCCGGTTCCCTCACTGCACCATTCGCTTCAGGGCAAATAATAGTTTCGACCTCATTCACCAGGCCTACCTCAGGTGCGCATACGAAGTCGCGGCAAAGCGCTCCTGCTACGATAACCACGCGGGACACGCTTCGAGTACCGCGCTACAGGCCATGCCTGCCGAGACCGACCAGGAACGCGAACGTATGAGGAGGTACAAGCTGTGAGCTGGCCCGCGGTACGACGCATCCACGCAACGTTCTTGAGCGCGTTTGAAGCCCGCAAGCATCCGCTAGAACAAACGGCAGAGAGACGCTCTTTTGACTCTGTCGTGATTAAAAAGTCGTTGCGAGCAAGACTTAATACTCCGCTCACCCTTACTTACCTAAACTACGATGGCTTCGACTTCTGCTTATCAGCGAACGTTAAAAGAGGGGCTCGCGGAAGCGCTGAAGATCGCGAAAGCGGCGCGTAAGCTGGGGCTGGATCCCGCTGCGAAGCCTGAGATCCATATCACGAAAGACCTTGCGGAGCGGGTGGAGGCGCTCATCGGCGTCAAAGGGCTGGGCACGCGGATACACGAGCTGGAGAAAGACGGCCTCGGTCGCGAGGAGATCGCGTTACGTATCGGTCAGGACTTCGTCGAGCGGAGATTCGGTCAGTTTGACCGAGTTGCGACCATTGAGCTTGCAGTGCGCACCGCGGTCGCGATTCTTACGGAAGGTGTGGTGGCCGCGCCGATCGAGGGTATTGCCCGCGTCGAATCAGACCGAAACGATGACGGAACGGAGTATATCAAGGTATTCTATTCGGGGCCGATACGCAGTGCTGGGGGAACAGCTCAGGCGCTCTCTGTTCTGGCTGCGGATTATATTCGCCGGCAGATGGGCTTTGCCGCGTATCAGCCACGCGAAGAGGAGATCGGGCGCTACGTGCTCGAAGTCTCAGTCTATGAGCGGATTGCGGGGCTGCAGTACAAGCCGACCGATGAGGAGATTGAGGAGATCGTAAAGAGCTGCCCTATCTGTATCGACGGAGATCCAACGGAAGAGCGTGAAGTAGGCGGCTATATGGGTCTCCAGCGAGTGGCGACCGACCGCGTACGTGGCGGGATGGTGCTCGTGCTTACAGAAGGGGTCGCGATGAAAGCGCCGAAGATCAAACGGCACGTAGATCGCCTGGGGCTCGAAGGCTGGGACTGGGTCACCAGACTGGTCAAAACGAAGGATGAAGGCCGAAAGAAGGATTTTCTGGCGGATTTGATCGCAGGCCGACCGGTATTCGGGCGTCCAGCCGCGAAGGGCGCATTTCGGCTGCGCTATGGACGTGCACGGAATACCGGACTCGAAACGGTCGGCTTGAACCCCGTGACCATGTCCTTGCTGAAGTTCACCGCGGCGGGCACGCAGATCAAACCCGAACTGCCGGGTAAGGCGGGCTGCGTGGTCCCCGTGGACACGATCGAAGGCCCAACAGTGAAGTTGAAGGACGGCTCACTGGTGCGATTAGAAGATGCAGCAGCTCTTGCGGCGTTCGAAGAATCCATTGCCGAGATCGTTGACCTCGGGGAGATCCTCATCGATTACGGCGATTTCCTGGAGACGGGCCATCGCCTTATGCCAGGTGCGTATGCGCATGAATGGTGGGTGCAGGAGCTGGAAGCGAAATCTGAGGTCGAAGCCGCGAAATGGCGCTCAAAAACACCGAGCCAATCGGAAGCTCTCGAGATCGCAGCCACGTATCGTGTGCCACTCCATCCGGCATATACCTATCTCTGGGAAGATCTACCTGAGGAAGACAAGGCCGAACTCGCGGCCTATATCGCGGCAAACGGGGTGCTCAACGGGAATACACTACGGCTGCCTGACGATGAGTCCGGGAGAACGAAGCGCATGCTCGAGGACTTGCTCGTGCCCCATCGAACGACCACGCAGCCGGGATTCGTCACGATACACGAGCCCGTTGCGTTGCTCCGCAGCCTTGGACTGGATGACAATCTGCAGCCGGACGAGTCCGTACGCGTAACGGTAAGGAGCAAAGGTCCGACGCGAATTGGCATGCGGATGGGCAGGCCGGAGAAGTCGAAGGAGCGGCGCATGAAGCCCGCACCGCACTCGCTCTTCCCGGTCGGTGAATACGGTGGTAAGAGCAGATTATTAAAAGAAGCGTTGAAAGCGACCACGGAGCGGCCGGTGATAGAGCTGGAGATACAGGCGTTGGGCCGCGCTGACCAGCTGCCCACGCGTGCCACGGATAAAAGCCGCGAGCCGAAGAAGCGAAGCATCGATTTATGGAGCTATTACGAGAACACCATGAAGGGGCTCGGTGAGCCCATCTCGACGAGCAACCTGGAGGTCAAATGCGTGAGGGGGCTGATCTCAAAGCATAAAGTGGCTGAGCACCTCGGCAAAGGGATACTGCGGGCGAAGCACGATGTGGTGGTCTTCAAGGATGGCACGATCCGCTACGACTTCACCAATCTGCCACTCACCCATTTCTATCCCGAAGAGATCGGGCTGAGTGTGGAGAAGGCGCGGGAGCTGGGGTATACCCATGATATCCTGGGTGAAGAGCTTACAAATGAGCTGCAAATGCTCGAGCTCAAGCAGCAGGATCTCGTTATATCGCTTGATGCCGCATCATATTTATTGCGGGTTTCGCACTTCGTGGATGCACTGCTCACGCAGTTCTACGGTCTGGCGCCCTTCTACCACACCACACGCAAAGAGGATCTCATCGGACACCTTGTGCTTGGCCTGGCGCCACACACCTCCGCCGGTATCCTGAGCAGGATAATCGGGTTCACATCCGCGTCGGCCTGTTACGCACATCCCTTCTTCCACGCGGCGAAACGCCGTAACTGTGATGGTGATGAAGACTCCGTTCTGCTCCTGCTCGATGCGCTGCTCAATTTCTCGCTCTTCTTCTTACCTGAGAAGCGCGGTGGAAAGATGGACGCGCCGCTCGTGCTCATTCCGTTCCTCAACCCGAAAGAGGTGGATAAGGAGGCGCATAACGTCTCCACGGCCACCGAATATCCGCTCGCGCTCTACGAGGCGGCGTGCGCGAATAAGATGCCCAAAGAGGTCGAGATCGAAACGGCCGCGAGCAAGATCGAGAAACCGCGGGATACCTACGGGTTCGGATACACGCACGGGACCACCGATATCGCGGCAGGACCGATAAATTCACTCTACAAACAGCTGGACACTATGATCGAGAAGATGGAGGCGCAGTTGCGCCTGGCTCGGATGATCCGTGCGGTAAACGAGACGGAAGTCGCGGAGACGGTCATCGAGAACCATTTCCTGCGCGATATTAAGGGCAATCTCAGAGCGTTCGGCTCGCAGAAGATGCGGTGTAACAAATGCAACGCTAAATACCGGCGGATACCGTTGAACGGTGTCTGCAAACGCTGCGGCGGTAAGATCGTGCCCACCGTGCACGCGGCGAGCATCCGAAAATATCTCGAGGTCTCGTTACGTATCGCCGATGAGTACCACGTCTCGCGCTACACGAAGCAGCGGCTGGAGCTGCTCCAGCAGGATATCCAGGCGCTCTTCCCCGTCGCACTGGAGCAGCAGAAAGCATTGAGTGATTTCATGTAGTAATGGGCCAGACCCCCCTTACCAACCCTCCCGACCACGAGAAAAAGGCAGGCCAACCTTTATCAACCCGCCCTGCAAAAACGTTCTTGGAAAAGAAATTTTGATTAATGAACGTTGACTAACCGAATCGCCGGCGAAGATTTAATTGTACGGAGGGCTTACATCGAAGTATCTATCTATTGCCTACAACTACAGAGCAATGGCCACGAAACAACGTCACGTGTGTCTTTTTGTCTTCATTAGTAGCCTCGCCCTTGCAGGCGCTCTTGTTCCTTATGCAGGAGCAGCCAGCAATGACAACGTCATTTACGTAATACAAATAGAAGGGACAATCAGCGAGGGCACGACTCTGGACATCGTTGAGGGTCTGCAAGAAGCGGAGCAGATGGGTGCCGAAGCCGTCCTGATCGAGCTCGATACACCCGGCGGGCTCGTCAGCTCGACACTGAAGATCACCGAGGCGATCCTGAACCTGGACGTGCCGGTGATCACCTATGTCGTACCGAGGGGCGCGATCGCCGCGTCCGCCGGTGCCTTCATCCTCGTCTCCGGGAACATCGCGGCCATGTCTCCGGGTACGACCACGGGCGCGGCAATGCCCGTCGAGATCGGCATAGAAGGCCGCCAGGCCGCGGACAATAAGACCATCAACTTCTTCGCCGGGCATATCGAGAGCATCGCGGCCTCACGGGGCCGGAACGCGACACAGGCCAAACGCTTCGTCACCGACAACGACGCGCTCAATGAGAACCTCGCGCTGGAACGCGGAATCATCGATCTTATCGCAGATGATGAAAACGATCTTATAGCGAAGCTTGACGGCATGAATGTAACGATTCTGGGCGAGAAGCGGACGTTAGCGACAAAGGACGCCACGTTTTATCGGCAAGAGGAAACGATCCGTTCAACGCTCCTGGAGACACTGAGCGATCCCCAGATCGCGGTCATTCTGCTGCTCATAGGTATCTACGGGCTCATCTTCGGGTTCATGTCGCCCGG
>JAFGKP010000101.1 GCA_016928455.1 Methanomicrobia archaeon | reverse complement strand
TCATCATCGCCTCGCTCCTCAAGGACGACGAATTCAAGCCCGCGCTGCTCCTGCTCCCGTTCGGGCTCATCAGCGATCTTGATTCTTATGTCGGCGTGCATCGCGCAACACTGCATAATCTCTTCATTATCGTTGTGCCGCTGCTCCTGCTGCTCGTCAACAAGCGACTCCACAGCACTGCACTTCAGGATCGTTACGTCATCTTCGCCTCGATACTACTCGCGTCACACATCAGCCTCGACGCCTTTTATAACGGCGTGTTCCTGCTCTATCCGGTCAGTATGGCGAGTTACAACCCGCTGTTCTGGTTCGGGCTGAAGGAGCAGGGCTTAACGCTGCTCTTCTCCTGGTTCATACCCGGAACGGTCGGTGAGCTCGTCTACGTTACCATGCCCACACCCGGCGTACCAGAGATCCCGATAATCAGCAGCGGTATCGAGCTTGTTATCTTGCTCATCGCACTGATATCCTTCCTTTTGAAATTTAAAGCAGATATTTCCAAGTTTTTTATACGCGCAAGCGAGATAAGAAAGTAGCCCGGTAGTGTAGCGGTCAATCATCCGAGGCTCTGGACCTCGTGACGTCGGTTCGAATCCGTCCCGGGCTATTCATACAGAGATGCCGATAAAAACGAGCGAGACGGAGCTGAAGCATCTGGTGATCGCATGGCTCGCTATAGCCTTCGCCTTCACCCTCATACTCCGGCGCTGGCACACGCTCGATCTGATCACTATCTTCGCCATCTCCGCCGTCACGGTTGGTCTCGCCTTCATCCTGCATGAGCTTGCACATAAGGTCGTTGCGCAACGATTCGGTGCGTGGTCCGAATTCCGCATGGCGCCGCAAATGCTGCTCCTCGCGATATTCACCGCATTCCTCGGCTTTATCTTCGTCGCTCCCGGCGCCGTCATGATCTTCAATCCGTACCTGACACGCGCGGAGAACGGAAAGATCGCTCTCGCCGGCCCGATGACGAACGTGCTTCTGGCATTCCTCTTCCTCGGGCTCTTCTCGCTCGTACCTCACGGCGTTATCGGCTTGATCGGCACATTCGGCATGACGATCAACGCCTGGCTCGCGGTCTTCAATCTCATCCCCTTTAGTATCCTCGACGGCAAGAAGGTCCTGGCATGGAATGCCCGTGTCTACGTGCTCACTTTCGGACTCGCTATCCTCACACTTTTCCTCAGTAGGTTCGGCACGTAATCGCGCATGCAGTAGCAGAAAGAGATGGCAACACAAGAACCCCGAGAACTGGCAACCGGCGATCAGGAACGCCTGCTGGATGACTATGGACGAGCAATCCGGAGCTTGCGGTTCGCGCTCACTGACCGCTGCCCCCTGAACTGCATCTACTGCCATCGCGAGGGCGACCGCAGACCGAAGCAGGAGTGGGAGGAGATCAGTCCCGAGCTGGCCATCGCCATCGCTCGCGTTGCCTCCGAGCATTTCGGGATCCGGAAGATAAAAATCACGGGCGGTGAGCCGCTTATGCGCCGCGACCTCCCTGAGATCATACGGGGCATGCGGCCGTTTGAGGATGATATCTCGATTACGACGAACGGCGTGCTCCTGCAGGAGTGTGCCGCGGAGCTTGTTGATGCGGGCCTGGATCGGGTGAATGTCAGTCTCGATACCCTGCAGGAGGACCGGTATGAGTTCATCACGCGCTCGAAGCACAACCTCCCTCGCGTGATCGCCGGTATTTACCGCGCGATCGACCTAGGGCTCACGCCCATCAAGCTCAATATGGTGCTCCTCAAGGGCATCAACGACAGCGAGATCGCGGACATGATGCGATTCGTGCGTGTCTGTAACGAGCGTGGCAGGGGGAACGTGGTTATCCTCCAGCCGATAGAGCTGATCCCGTCCTTCAATCCGCCATTGGAGCGGTATAAGGCGGATTTCCGCAGGCTCGAGAATGAGCTCAAATCGAAGGCTTCCGAGACGCGCACGAGAAGAATGCAGCGCAGGAAGAAGTACTTCATCGATGGCGTCGAGGTGGAGGTTGTGCATCCGATCGATAACACGGAGTTTTGTGCTAACTGCTCGCGGCTGCGCGTGACCTCGGACGGTAAGTTGAAGCCCTGTTTGCTCCGTGACGACAATCTCGTGCCCGTCGAAAGCACTGATGAGGCGCATATACTCAACCAGTTGCGACTGGCGATGCGATACCGGGAGCCGTATTTCCGGTGATTGGTAGGCCAAAAATAAAGCAGCGCGAAAGAAAGAGGTGAATGATGAAATGGACGAGAACGTAGATTTGAAGATCGTAGTTGATGGCAAAGAGATAGTGACGAAAGAGTTCGTACAGAACATTATCGGACGGGCGATGGTCAGTTCGGTCTGCGTCCTGAAGGGTGTGAAACCGAACTGGGAGAAGATCGAGCTGACTGTGACGCGGGCGAAGTAACGTAATTAACCGCTACACGGCCTTATGTATCTATCTGCGGTTCCAGACAACGAGCTCCTTCGTTCGCGGGACCGCAGGGGTTGCTCTCTACTGCATTAATCTCGCCGATAGACCGATGTCGGCTTCGTGCCCCCAGTTCCCGGATACTTCAACCGCCCGCCCTTGTACTTGAACTCCATCGGTTCGCGTTCCGTCTCGATCAGATCCCTTGTCCTGCCTGCGATCTGCGCCTCGGCATTCGCTGCTTCCTCATCTACCGCGCTCTTCGCGATATGCAGGTCATCGATCTTGATCATTCCCACGGCTGCAGAACTCGCTCTGATTAACGCCTGCAATTTCACCGCGAGTGGATCAACGATCCCCTCTGCCACCAGGTCGGCCTTCACGGTCCGCTCGTTCCCCGAGATACCCGCATTACACGCTCCCGCGTAGTGCGCCGCTCGAAGTTCGGTAAGCGTGTCGATCATGTCCATGCCACTGTTCTTTGCGATCGCTTTCGGGATACACTCTAGGGCGTCAGCAAAGACGTTGATCGCCATTTGCTCCTTCGTGGGGATTGTCTGGGCATAGTTCCGTAACGCTGCTGCGCATTCCATCTCTGCCGCGCCACCACCCGGCACGATCCGTGGATCGTCGAATAGCCGCGCAACCGCCTGCATCGCGCTCTTAATATCACCAACCATACCTTCCAGGATCCGGAGATGCGCGCCCCGAATAAGGATCGTGGAAGATTTCTTGTACGGGCAGTCCTCGAAATAGACCAATTTGACGTTGCCCACACTGCGCTCCACGACACGCCCGGCAGAGCCCAATTTATCCGGCGTGAGATCGGTGACCGCCTGCACGATCTTTCCCCGGGTCGATTTCTCTAACCGCCGCAAATCGGTCATCTTCACACGTTTGATGAGCATGATTCCTGCCCGGCGGAACCTGTCCAGTGCGTCGTCGTCCACGCCCCAGCGGCAGCAGACCACGTTCGCCCCCGAAGCGATCACGTCATCGATGATGGCCGTAAAGAGCCGCGCTCGCGTATCGCGGAACTCTTTGAAGTGCGATGCCTTGGTAAACTTGACGTAATACCCAACGGCACCCTCCGTGTCGCCCGCCCTGCTCCGTTCGCGAGCACCGGTTCCAGTGGGGAGC
Organism: Methanomicrobia archaeon; assembly: GCA_016928455.1. GTDB lineage: Archaea > Halobacteriota > Syntropharchaeia > Alkanophagales > Methanospirareceae > JACGMN01. The sequence continues at coordinate 3,363 of JAFGKP010000101.1, read as the reverse complement.
TCCTTTCTGCCCTTCACTCTGGGCTCCCGGTGCTCAATGGGGAAATCGAGCAGTGCGATCTTCGCGTTCTCCACCATGGTAGGAAGTTCGTCCAGAACGTTTCGGTCTACCACCACGCCCTCGAGGAATTGCGTATCACTCACGCTGCCGCCGGCTTTCGCCTCGATTATGACCTCATCGACATCAACCGGGCGCTCGCCACCTTCACTGATTCGTCTGATGCTTGCCACGACGGCATCGACCAATCGCTCTTCGTCACAGTACTCGCCCGTCTTCAATGCGGTCTTAGCCACGCATCGCAAATACGCGTCGCTCGTCGCTATATCGACCGGCATCGCGAGCTCAGTCAATACTTCGCGTGCTCGTTCCAGGGCCTTTGCATAGCCGCTCGCAATCACGTTCTGGTGGATACCCAGGTTCTTCAGCTCGAACCCGCGCCAGACCAGCTCACCGGTCAGGATCATGACGGTCGCGATTCCATCGCCCACCCGTTCGCCCTGTGTCAGTCCTGCGGTTATCAGGATATCAGCAGCAGGATGCGTGTACGCCAGTTCGCGTGCGATGCTGTAGCCGTTGCTGGTCACCAGATCGTCGGCTTCGATCTTCGTGGCCGCGCTGGTGATCATTTTCTTTGCCCCCAACGGCCCCAGGGTTGACTTAAAAATGTCCGCAAAGGTGTACGAGACGAGCGCATTGGTCTCCTGAATCTCCTCTGGCGGTACTGCACCCGGTGGTAACTCCTCTTTTATCGTCATTTTTTTGCTCTCTTCCCCCCCTCTGATTATCGAGTATAACAGGCGAGTACAAAAAGTTTTTAGGAATGCATTCCCGCACACAGGTGCCATGGCCATGCGAATAGTTGACGCTTGCAGGTGGGTGAGGCTTAAGTCGTGGCAGCTTTGAGATATGCCCACTTACGGAAGTGCTCCCGTATGATGTCAGACCTGCCAACAATCCCGAGCAGCTCTGTCCGCTCGTCCTCGCCTTCTCCTTTCACCACCGGCAAGCGACCCACGTGGAAGGTATCCATCTTACGGAGCGCGTCCTCGAGGGCTTCATCAGGATACGTCACCACGACCTTCTGCACACATATTCGCTCCACCTTCTTGTATTCCGAGCCCTCCTCTCGCTCCTTTTCCAGATCGATGACCGTGGTTATTCCGATCATCTTTCCCCTATCGTCAACGATCGGGAAGGTGATGTGTCCGCTCTGATCCGCGAAATAGAGGGCCTCTTTTACTGTTGTATCCTTATGGATGGTGAGCACGTCCTTTGTATAAGCATCCTTCACCTGCAAGCCTTCGAGGATGTCTATCGTAAACTCGCGCCGATGCGCAGGTGAATCTTTACGCAGCTCATATTGCCCCGGATAGACCGATTGCTTTCGTACAAGTGAGTAGGCGGGTACGATGGCGAGCAATGCAGGCACGAAGAGTTCGTAAGAGCCTGAGATCTCAGAGACGATGAATAATGCGGTGAGTGGCGTATTGGCAGCCGCTCCAAGGAATGCGGCCGCACCGATAAGTGAAAAGAGCCAGGGATCCTCAACCGTTTCAGGGAAGATGTAGCTGAGCACTTGACCGAATACACCGCCCAGGGCGGCGCCGATGGTGAGCGAAGGCAGAAATGACCCTCCACTCCCACCTGAGCCCAGCGTGAGTGCCGTGCCCACGATTTTCGCAACGGCCACGAAGGCCAGCACGCTTACGGCGAGCTCTCCATAAAAGGTCAACTGGATGAAGCCGTAACCGCCGCCAAATAAGCCGCCTGCTACACCCAACCCCTTCTCTCCATTGTCCAGAAATGTCATAAAGAAATAACCGGTGAGGAAGAGCAGACCCAGCAGCAAGCCACCGATCGCCGGTTTCAGCGCGTCGTGAATGTGTAAATACTCGAAAAAGAACGAGCGCGACATCTCCAGCAGCTTGATGAAGAGGAAGACGAACGGTACGACTATGACCCCCAATATCAGGAAGAGGAGGAGTGAAACGGGCTTCAAAAGGGCTTCTAGATCGTACGTGCCGATCGCATAAAGATGTCCGAGACCAAGGAAGGAGCTTGAGACGATATACGCCGTGATGGAGCAGATGATCGCGGGCACTAGAGCTTCTATTTCCATATCGCGCTTGTACAGCGTTTCAATCCCGAAGAACGCGCCGCCGAGCGGCGACTTGAAGATCGCGGCGATGCCTGCACCCGCAGCCGCAGCGACGATCTTCCGCCGTTCCCGTTCATCCACTTTGAGGAGTTTGGAGCTGACAGAGCCAACCGCAGCACCGAGCATCGCACTTGGACCCTCGCGTCCCGCGCTCCCACCGGATCCAAGGGTTACGACTGAACAGATGCCGCGAATAAGGCTAGTCTTGCCACTGACGATGCCGCTCCGGTTATGAAATCCGTCGATGAATGTATCGGTCTCATGCAACTCCGGGTTCTCGACCGGGAGCAGTTTATACTTGATCAAGCCGACGATTAAGCCACCGATCGCCGGAAGCAGCGCCAAAAGCAGCAGCACGTAGGGATTCGCAAACGCGTCACCAAAGAGTGGGCTAAAGGAGAAGAAATGGCGCTCGTACTGGGGTGCAGGAGCGCGGTACCCGCCAAGGAACTCCAGGAACAGCGGCTGCAGGAAATTAAGGGCGATAAAAAAGGCGACAATGGCAAAACCGACTAAAATGCCGATAATTATGTAATAGAACGTCTGTTTAGCCCATGTTTCCACGAATCGAATCTCTAATGCCACCGCTCAGCTTCACCCGTTCATCCCGGTCTCTGTTACTTATCCCTCTCATCCCATAAATAGTACACCGACCGATGAACTGTAGCAAACGCTCGTGCGGCAATTCCGCAATCATCCATCAGCGCTATTCCGGCCTCCACCTCTGCGATCGGCATTTCATCGAGGATGTCGAGCGGAAGGTAAAGCGGGAGATGCGGAAACAGCTGATGGTGGAGCGTAACGATACGATCGCTGTGGCCCTGAGCGGGGGCAAGGACAGCTCTGCATTGCTCCTCATGCTCACCAGACTCTTTCATAACCGCCCTGATTTGTCCTTCTTCGCGATCGCGGTAGATGAGGGTATACACGGCTTTCGGGCGGTCACACTCGCACATGCTGAACAACTGGCGAACCGGCTTGGCGTGGATTTTTACTGCTACTCCTTCACCGAGGAGTTTGGCGTGACCCTTGATCAGATCGCAGCGCGCGGGTTCGAGCAGGCGCCCTGTACGTTCTGCGGCGTGCTACGGCGGAAGCTCCTTGATCGGAAGGCAAAAGAGCTCGGGGCCACGAAGGTGGCCACCGCGCACAACCTTGACGACGAAGTGCAGACGATCATGATCAATTATCTCCGGGGCGATCTC
>JAFGKP010000100.1 GCA_016928455.1 Methanomicrobia archaeon | reverse complement strand
TCGACAGAAGGGGACCATTACCTTGATATTGGTCAGCCCCATCTCCTCCCGTACCTTCTTGATCGCCAGGCATTCCAGGCCAAATGCTGCTTTGAACTTCGCATCGTAGTAACGAGAAGCGCCGCGCCACCCGATCATGGGGTTGCTCTCCTCAGGTTCATAAAGATACCCACCAATGAGATTGGCGTACTCATTCGTCTTGAAGTCTGAGAGCCGGACGATCACGTCGTTCGGATAAAATCCAGCCGCGATCTTCGCGATCCCCATGGCCAGATTATCGATGAAGAATTGCACCTTGTCGGGATACGAGGCACTCCGCTCATCGATCGCCTTCACCACGTTCGCGATCCGCTCGTCCCCTTTGGCCCGCGCCTGCAACTGCTCGTAATCGAGCAGTGCGCGCGGGTGGATGCCGATATACGAATTGATAATGAACTCCTCGCGGGCTAGTCCGACCCCGTCATTGGGGATTTGCCCCTGGACGAACGCAGTGTCAGGTATGGCGGCATTCATCATGATCTGCGTGCACGGTCGTGGCAGGTTCTCAGAAGAGCGCGTATCCACACGGTATTTGAGTTTACCCTCGAAGATCCGTCCGGTGCCCTCCGAGCAATCAACCGTGACCACCTTGACGTCCTTTAAGAGCTGCGAGCCGTTCTCCGTGCCGATGACACAGGGTATGCCCAGCTCACGGGAAATGATAGCAGCGTGACAGGTTCTCCCGCCACGATCTGTAACGATCGCACCCGCGACCTTCATGATCGGCTCCCAGTCCGGGTCGGTCATTTCCGTGACCAGCACCTGCCCGGGCTTGAATTTGCGGATATCACTCGCGTCCATGATGGTAGTCACCTCGCCGGACCCGATCTTGTGCCCCACTGCTTCACCAGTGAGCAGCAGGTTACCGCGCTCCTCGAGCACGTAGGTCTCGATGGCTGCGAGATCCTTCTGTGAATGCACCGTCTCCGGTCGCGCCTGTACGATAAACAGCTCGCCGGTACGCCCGTCCTTGGCCCATTCGATATCCATCGGTAGCCCGTAGTACTCCTCGATAATCACCGCCCAGCGGGCGAGTACCAGCACCTCATCGTCCGTCAATACGAACCGCTGCGCCTCCTCCTTCGTGATATACTGCTGCTCGGTCCCCACCTCGTTCTTCTTGTACACCAGCTTCTTTCGCTTCGTCCCCAATTTCCGCTCCACAATGGGATGGAAGCCTTGCGCCAGCGTGGGCTTGAAGACATAGAACTGATCAGGATTGACGGCACCCTGGACAACGTTCTCGCCCAGCCCGTAGGCGCCCGTAAGGTAAACCGCATGTTTGAAGCCCGATTCGGGATCGATAGAGAAGATAACACCGGCGGATGCGAGATCAGAGCGAACCATCTTCTGCACGCCGACTGAGAGATAAACACTGAGATGGTCGAAGCCTTTATCAACACGATAGGAGATTGCCCTATCGGTGAAGAGCGAGGCAAAGCAGTCCATCACCCGTTCCAGAAGCTCCTCCTCGCCCCGAACGTTCAGGTAGGTCTCCTGTTGCCCGGCGAAACTCGCTGTCGGAAGATCTTCGGCTGTCGCACTGCTCCGTACCGCAACATCTACATGTGCACCATAGCGCTGCTCCATCTCCCGATATGCCGTGCGGATCTCAGCCTCGAGATCTTTGGGGCATGGTGCCGTCCTGATCATCTCACGCAGCTTACGACCACGCAGGGATAAGTTCTCCATATCATGCGTATCCAGGTCTGCCAGCGTCTCCTGGATCTTCTCGCGTAAGCCCGCCTGATCAATCACGTACCGATAGGCCTCAGCAGTAATGGCAAAGCCGGAGGGTACATTCACACCCTTCGCGCGTAGATTTTGAATCATCTCGCCAAGAGACGCATTCTTACCGCCGACCAGGGCGACATCTCCTGACCCTACCTCTTCAAACCACTTTACGAATCTCATTATTCGCTCCCCATTTGGTGTGTGCACTCATATAAACGAGAGGATTCAGATAACCTTTTCCTTTCCTGTATATAAGAGGGGGCTGCACATATAAAATGCTGTCAACGCGACTGCCACGAATGCGAGATAAACGAAGCTGAACGAGAAGAGATAAGCGAGAAAGAGCGCCAGAAAGAGGAGTCCCACGGGGACGGTAATTCGCCGATCTCTGAGTTTTTGATACGGTATTCGACTCGTCATCAAATAGCAGAGCAGCGCCATCACGCCAAGCAGCAGCTTCGCGCTCGCTGCAGAGGGGATCGGTAGTTCGGTCATCAGGAGTATAAATGAGGCCAGGAATGTGGCGCTGCCGGTAATGGGAAAGCCCAGGAACTTCTCGCTCAGTTCGCGTTGTTCTGGAACGTTCGGTACGGGCAGGTTCGCATTGAATCGTGCCAGCCTGAGCATGCCGCAGGTTATATACGCACCGCCGACCGCGAGAGCGAGAGATCCGTACGGCGCGGCCAGTCTGGAATAGTCCGTGATGAAGGCATAGGCAAGAATCGCCGGTGCAACACCGAATGAGACCATATCGGCAAGCGAATCGAGGAATTCACCCAGCAGCGAACTTTCCAGCGCTCTCGCTACTATACCGTCGAGACCATCGATCACTGCCGCGAGTAAGATCAGGACGAGCGCCGTGGCCAGTCCCGTTCCAGTGCCCCTGATGCCGTCCAGTGCGAGGAGAATCGCACCGAATCCGAGCACTGCGTTGAGTATTGAGAAGAGATCGGGCAATTTAGTCAGCCGAAGCATGCTCTGAGCTCTCGTGGTTTCGGTGTTCGCAGTCTCGTTATCCATACATAGCCTCAGGTTCTCTCGCGCTCCTGAGCTGCTGCGCTCTTCTTCGCAGGGCTGAGGTAGAGGAAACGATCCAGGCTCCGGATGAAATCGCTCCAGACACCATCCTTGCCCTTTCCTTCCTCATGGCGCTGGAGCTGCAGGAACTCCTGGAGCTGCGAATCGAGCATGTCTGCATAACATAACGCCTCCGCCTCTGCGAAAAGCGGCTGAACAGGAGAACCCCACTCCCCGTATTTGTGGTGGCTCAGAATGAGATGGAGCAACCGCAGCCGCAGTTCATCCGGGAATTCTTTGTAGCGCCGTATGCTATCGTCCACCAACCGATAGCCGAGCACAATATGGTCTACGAGCCCGCCCTCGTCCGTGACATCGATTCGGAAGGTGTATTCATAGGTCGCGGTCTTTCCTATGTCGTGTAAGATGGCCCCGGCGAGCAGCAGATCGCGGTCAAGCTCTGGATAAAGGCTGGTTATCGTCTCGCAAAGCGTCACTACAGAGAGCGTGTGCTCGAGCAGTCCCCCGATATAATTGTGATGATGGATCTTCGCGGCTGGCGCTTTCTTCACTGCTTGAGCACAGGCGGGATCCGTGAGGAACGAAAGAACGAGGGTTTTCAAATACTCGTTCTCGATGCGCTCGGCCTTCGCCAGGAGCTCGGCGAACAGCTGCTCTATGTCCCTCGAGGTCCGGGGCAGATAGTCAGTGACATCGTAGGTTCTCGCACTCCGCTCGATCCCGTTAGGCTCGAAAATGAGCTGCAGCCGCCCTTTAAAAGAGTCCACAACACCGCGTACACGGACGATATCCCCGAGCTCAAAGGTCGCGGCCACCGCTTCTGCACGGTCCCAGCAGCGCGCCCATATACTGCCGGTGCTATCGCCGAGTTTCACCTGGAGATAGTGCCCTGGTTTCGCAACAAATTCCCGCAACTCCTTCTCCATGACGAGGAACGTGGCATCAACACTGCTGCCGACCGTTAAATCCTTTACCTTCTTCGAGTCACTCATGTTCGTTCCTTCCTCTTCAGTGCACGCAGCACGCCCTGCGTCTACGACGGGGGGGGCTACGCCACTTCCAGCTCGCGCAGCATCTCGGCCATGGAAAAGATCCGGCACTCCGCCTTCCCGTGGATCCATGCGATAGCCGTCAGTGCACCGAGCGCAAACGCATCGCGGCTCTGTGCACGGTGTGTTATCTCCAATCGCTCGCCGTTACCAGCATAGAGCACCGTGTGCTCGCCGACGATCTCGCCAGCGCGTATCGCGTGTATACCGATCTCCTCCTGCGTTCGCTCGCCGGTCATGCCCTGCCGACCGTACACAAACCTTCGATCAGCAGCGGGGAGATATGCGGCCAGCAGTTCTGCGGCTTTCAATGCCGTACCGCTCGGTGCATCCTTTTTGTGCGCGTGATGCAACTCGATCACCTCCATGTGGTACTGATAGGTATGGAGTTGTCGAGCCGCCTCGGCAATAAGGTTCCAGAAGACGTTGACGCCGATGGAGAAATTTGGTGAGATGATAGCGGAGACGTGCCCGGTGATCGCGGTTTCCAGCTCCTTGAACTGCTCGGCCGAGAAGCCGGTCGTGCCAACCACGAGCTTGACGTTCTGCTGTGCCGCAATCTTCACGTTCTCAACCGCTGCAGCGGCGTTCGTGAAATCCACGAGCACCTGGGGTTTCGCCTCTTTGAGCAAGTTCCCCAGCTCGTTCGGGCTCGTCACGCGGACGCCAGAACCGAGCACCTCGCCAACGCCCTGAGGGTCCACGCCGCCGACCAGTTCCATATCCGCGTGCGCTAAGACGCCCTGAACGATATGCGAGCCTGTCCGACCCTTTGCTCCTGCTACCACTACCCGTATTGCCATGCATAACCATTGTTCGCTGTTGTTTAAAAGCGGTGGGGATTTATTTCCGCATCACGAGTGAGACCACATCGCCATCTGCAAGCACGTGAGAGAGGCCAACGCGTTGACCACCGTGTTTCGCGGATGCGCCCCAGATGCGTGCGTAGCGGAACTTATCCAGGAACTCACGATGAATCGTCGCGCAGACGTCACCAACTGTCGCATTCCGTTTGATAACCAGCGGGTTTTCAGTATCCGCCGTTCCACCCTGCGGTTTCATGTACACACGAATGAACTCGAGCGCGGCGTACATTCGTGCCCGTAACGTTTCGAGGTTGGTACCCGCGGCTGCGGCTGTAGCGATAGCCTCAGGAAACCGCTGGAGGAGCGCTGTAAGCTGCCCCGAACTAATCAGATCGATCTTATTGAGGACGGTGATAGCGGGGATGTATCTCCGGTTCCCCAGCACGGCGTCGATAAGTTCATCGATACTAATGCGTTCGCGTATGAGCACCTCCGCGTTGTGTATCTTGTATTCGGCGAGGACCGCCTTGATCAGTTGTTCATCGAGCTCGAGCTCGACGGTGCTGTTCACGGCGATTCCGCCTCGACTCACTTTCTGGATGGCAATCTCAGGCGGCCTCGCGTTCACCCGGACGCCAGCAGCGTAGAGCTCCCGGGTTAACGTTTCGTACTGCGCGGGGCGCAGGACGTCCACGAGGATAAGAATGAGATCTGCGTTCCTGATCACCGAGAGCACCTCCTTACCGCGACCACGCCCGGATGCTGCGCCGGAGATGAGCCCGGGAACGTCAAGCACCTGTATGCGCGCACCTTTATACAAGAGCGTGCCGGGAATCACGTCGACCGTGGTGAAGTCATAGGCGGCAACTTCAGCAGAGGTGCCGGTAAGCTGGTTGAGAAGCGTGGATTTACCGACTGAAGGAAAGCCCACCATGACCACAGTCGCATCGCCCGATTTCTTTATCGAATAGCCTTCGCCTTTGTATGCCGATTTCGCAACAGCCTGTTTCTGCCGCTCATCTCTGAGCCGTGCGAGCTTCGCCTTGAGCCGCCCGACATGGTGCATGGTTGCCTTGTTATAAGCGGTCGTTCGAATCTCGTCCTCTATAGCTTTGATCTCCTCTTCGATGCTCATTGC
>JAFGKP010000099.1 GCA_016928455.1 Methanomicrobia archaeon | reverse complement strand
GCGAGCTGGAAGGGGCTGCGATTCCTGCCCTACACGACCGAGGAACTCAAGGATATCTTATACGAACGTGCGGAGCGAGCATTTGTTGAGGATGCGCTTGAGGAGTCCGTGATCCCGCTCTGTGCGGCGCTTGCCAATTCCGGACTGGGCGATGCGGGCTATGCGCTCGAGCTCTTGCTGGCCTCAGCCGAGATCGCGGAGCAGTCTGGAGCTAAACCGGTACGCGCTGACCATGTCCGTTACGCAAGCGAGCACATCGCGCAGAGCAGAGAGGCTGAGCGGATCGCGGCGTTACCGGTGCAGCAGAAGCTCGTGCTCTCGGCCGTGCTTTTCCTGGGTCGTGAGCGGCGGAGCAGCAGGTTCTCGAGCGGCGAGGTTTATACCCGGTATTGTGAGTTATGCGCGCAGATGGATCTGAACGCCCTGACGCAGCGCCGGTTCAGTGATTTCATCGCCGAGCTGGACATGCTCGAGTTCCTCACTGCTGAGGTGGTAAGCCGGGGTAGATACGGCCGGTCGAAAGTGATCTCGCTACGCATACCCGCGGAGTTCCTGCAGCCGGTACTCTTTGGCGACGCTCAGCTCAAAGCGCTCACCGCCGTGGAGCAGAGGACGTCAGTAGCGGTGTGATTGAGCTCTAAGGCAAAATCCTGGAGTTGCCGTGTAAATTGCCGTTAACCGATTCCGCGTGGCCGACCGTATCGAGTTGCGCACCCCGTTAAATGACGAACGCGTTAATTCGTTGAAACGTGAGCGAGTAGTTTAACTGACCGTCTAGTGATGTATGCAGTAGAAGAACAAGCAAAAGGAGGTGCTAATAAGAGATGCCTACTATCGTCCATTTTGATATCCCGGCAGAAGATCTGGAGCGCGCAAGGAGATTTTATGAGCACGTGTTCGGCTGGAAGATCGAGCAGCCGCCCGGACCGATTCCTTACTATCTGATCGAGACCACCGATCTGGCGGGCAACCCAGGCGTTGGCGGCGGTATGGGGCCGCGCCAGCAGCCTGACGAGCAGATCAAGCAATTCATTGGGGTCGAGTCGATCGCTGCGTATATCGAGAAAGTCGAAGCGCTCGGGGGTTCCCTCGTCGCGCCCAGAATGGCGGTACCTGGCTGGGGCTATCTCGCGATCTGTCGCGATACCGAGCAGAACCTCTTCGGGCTCTGGGAAGAGGATAACGAGGCGCGCTAATATCCTTCTGCCCTCATTCATAAACCGATCGAAAAGCTGATATCCACAGCGTTCACCAGAAAGAGCGCAATAATCAACACGGGCTGATGCACCAGATAAATGAGCAGCGAGTGCCGGCCTAAAAAGGTTGTTCCTCGTATCATCTGAGCCTGCGAACGATCCCGCAGCCTGAAGGTACGGTGATAGCCCGGATAGAGCGAATTCCCCACGAATACGCCGATGAGCACCACCCCGAACCAGGGCAGCAGCGGGAAATAGTCCACGCTCGTGAATTGCGTTGGCATGAGTCCGAGCCAGAGCAGCCACGGGCTTCCAACCCGGAGATCCCTGATGAGCAGACCGAGCAGCAGGAACAGGAAGCCAAGCACGAGATTACCGTACCTCAATTTGAGTAAGGGGTACGCGAGGATAATCGAGAGTCCGATGAGGTGCAGGATACCCCAGCGTACAAAACCGTCCCGTATCAGAATCCAGGTGACCGCGGTGATGAGGAGCCCCCAGGCAAAGATCCTTATGCCGCGGTTCAGATATTTCGGAAACAGGCGCTGATCAAAGCTCGATTGCGCGGCGCGTGCGTAACTGAGCGTCAGTGAGACGCCGAGCAGCAGCAGAAAGACTGATGCGGTCGCAAAGGCGAAGTAACGCCAGAAGCCCGTGTGGATCTCAATCCTCAAACCGCCGAAGCGGTTCAGATCGTACAGCACATGGTAGAAGATCATCATAAGGATCGCCACGCCGCGCAGGAGATCGATCTCCCAGAACCGTTCATTCAGATGCTGAGTCATATGCAGTTTCCTGTGAGAACGATAACGGTTGAGTTACCATAACGGCGACCACCGAGTGGAGGTCGATTACGTGAGCATTTCGAGTTTCAGTAGCATCAACTTACCTGACTGATTTTCTTCACGTTACTGTTGGCATCCAGCAGGTCACCGAGTACGTTCTCTGAGCCCTGCTCCTGTTTGATCTCCAGATTGAACTTGCTCGCGAACCGTTTCACCGTTTCCGCATACGCCTTATCTCGCTCGTCCGCTTCAGAATTCACTATCTTCACTACGCGGTGATAATGGTTCTTCATCAACTGCAGCACACGTTTCGTGTCGCCGACCGCGTAGGGCTTCATCTTTCCAGCCATAATGTTGATTGTCGATTTCAGAATCACCTGCGGCTCCTTGATCAGCGCTGCGCCCACCGGGGTCATGAAGAACGTTCCCACCTCTTCCGCCATGAGCTCCTGCACCCGTTCCCTGCTCAATACGATCTCGATGCAGTTGTTCAGGATGGTGCCATCCTTGTCGCGCGGAATGAGCACCGGTACTTCGGCTTCCGCGATCATACGCTCCAGCTCCTGTTCGGTTGAGCCGCATAAGCCGTAACCGAGCACGATAAGATCGACGAACGCGCCCATCCGCATGATCCCGTCCTCGATCTCATGCCGGAGATCATACGGACGGTCGTGCATTCGCAGCTCCAGTACCTTTACGATTACGGAATCTCTGAGCTGCCGCTTCTCTAGCTCTTTCCTGATCCTCGGGAGCGTATTCGTCCTGATAGTCACGTCCTCATTCGCGAACTCCTGCACGAACCGCTCGATGACACGTTGATAAAAGACCACCGTGACAGAGTTTGCCGCATCCGGCACCACAAAGTACAGATCGCGCACACCGGCCGTCTGCACCAGCGCTCGTACTTCCTTCCGCAAAATCTCGCAGGTGATGATCCCGAGGTGCATCCTACGCTCTTTCCCTAATGTGTGTTCAGCTGGAGAGCAGAACGAGCGATCCAGAATGGCAGAACGTGAACGAGGTGTTGAATTGGATGATCCTGAGAGCGGATTCCTCGCCTATTCCTCTTCGCCGATCAGTTCCACACCGTAATCGCGCTCGAGGAATGCGAAGACCTCCTCGGGCGTGGTCCGCTGTTTAAGCGGCAGTTTCCGTTTCTGAAGCTTCCGGTCTTTTATCCGATAGCCCGGCCGCTTCAGCGAGACGCAAATATCCATGCCGAAGATGCCCACGTTCGGATCGTATCGCATCCCGAAATCAGTATGCTCAGCAATGCCAAATGAGAAGTTCCCAAAGGTATCGAACTGGCTCTTATAGAGCGTGTTCTGAATCGTGAAGCAGCGCTTCAAGAATTCCTGGGCACGATCGCCGCGCAGTGTCACCTTGACCCCTATCGCTTCGTGCTTCTTCACGTTAAACGGCTGAATGGTCTTCTTCGCCGTGCGCTTAATCGGTTTCTGACCGGTGATCTCGGTCAGTAGCTTCTCAGCCTTCGCGAGCTTCTCGCCGCCTTCGCCCACACCCATGTTTATCACTACCTTATCGATCTCAATACGCCGCATCGG
>JAFGKP010000098.1 GCA_016928455.1 Methanomicrobia archaeon | reverse complement strand
GCGGGCCTGGACGTCTACACGGGCAAGATCATCAACATGTGGAAGAACAACGTGATCGAGCCCTTGCGGACCAAGCAGCAAGCAGTCGAGTCAGCGGCCGATGCGGCGATCATGATCCTCAAGATCGATGACGTGATCGCTTCGAGGCGCGAGGCGCCCATGCCACCACCAGGGGCAGGCGGCCGTATGCCACCCGGCGGAATGCCCATGTACTGAGTGAGCAAACAGCTGAGTTCACCGATAGAGCGATACAGAAACGTCACTCAGGGGACAGGTGAGCGAAACCCCTGAGCGCCTTTTTCTTTCATTTTTCCGTGATTCTAGCGAAAGCGCTTCATGTGCGCTCACTGCTTCTCTCTACCTATCGAGTACATGGTTAAACGAGCAGACCTGGAGCATGACCGGTTTTATACCGCAGCGAAAGCAGAGGGCTATCGCTCACGATCCGCCTTCAAGCTACTACAGCTCAGCCGTAAATTCCGGCTCATCAAGAACGGCGATGCGGTCATTGATCTGGGAGCTGCACCCGGCGGGTGGTCCCAGGTGGCACGCGCATTGGTGGGCGAGAACGGCGTGGTGATCAGTGTGGATCTGCAGTCCGTGGCTTCATTAGAGGGCGTTATTGTGCTCAGAGGTGACATAACGCGAGACGAGACAGTAACAGCGATTAAAGCTACGCTTCTGGAGCTGGGCAGAAAAGCAGCCGACGTCGTCATTTCGGACGCCGCGCCGCAGCTCACCGGGAATAAGGATCTGGATCAGTATCGGTCGTTCGAGCTGAGTGCCGCAGCGCTCACCGTTGCTGCTGAACTAGTAAAACAGGGCGGGCATTTCGTCACGAAGATCTTCCAGAGTGAGTATTACCCCCAATTCTACGCGAGCGTGAAGGATCGGTTCAAACAGACGAGAGCGTACGCACCCGAAGCCTCCCGTAAGCGGAGTGCGGAGGTGTATGTGGTGGGGAAGGGCTATCTGGGTAAATGATAACGCCTGAGACCGCGTATCCGCGAAAGTACGTTATAGGTAATAAAGAGGACGATCAATGAAAAGCCGCCGTGAGAGCTCTCAACACCCCGTGAGCAGCGGGATTCCCTGTGTGAGCCATAGCTATAGCTGCATCCAGTGTTGCCTCGATACGAACATGCCGCTTTCATCATCGGACATCACCAGGATCGTGAAGCTCGGCTATGAGTTCGGCAATTTTGTAAAGACGCTGGCAGATGGTGCATATCAACTCAGAAACAGCTCTGGACGATGCGTCTTCCTCTCGGAAGTTGGCTGCACGATTTATCCCGATAGGCCAGCGGGCTGCCAGTTGTACCCCTTAATCTGGGATAAAGACTGCGGTCACGCGGTCAGAGATCACCTCTGCCCCCATGCGGACGAATTTGCAGTTACGAAGACGGATATAACGAACCTGAAGCAGCTCATCAGGCGATTAAAAACATGAGCGTGTCAGGTTACTTATACCGCACGCCCTTTTTACCAACTATACCCTGGCGTGACCTGCGGTGGTACGCGACCTGGGTAAGGGAGTAAAAAATGGTAGAGGCAAAGCAAGGTGACACCGTTAAGGTGCACTACAGAGGTACCTTGGAGGACGGCACGATATTCGATTCCTCGTTCGACCGCGAGCCGCTGGAATTCACCATCGGCAAGGGACGCTTGATCACGGGGTTTGAGCAGGCGGTCATCGGAATGGTCCCCGACGAGTCGAAGACCATCATGATCCCGAAGGATCAGGCGTATGGCCCCCATCGGGAGGACCTCGTTATGGAGCTGGGACGTGATCAAATCCCCGCGGATATGGAGATAGCACGCGGCCAGCAGGTGCAGGTTCGGCAGGAGGACGGCCGATGCTTCCCGGTTATGGTCACGGCGATCTCTGAGTCGGGCGTCACGCTGGATGCGAATCATCCGCTGGCGGGCCAGGATCTTACGTTCGAGCTGCTGCTCGTGGAGATCTGTTAGCTGCTTCATTCTTGGAGACAGCAAGCAAGCAACCAGGCAAGCAGGCGAGCATCGGAAGTACTCATGCAGTGACAGATCACGGCACGAACTTCCAGATCGCGAGCAATCCAGCGAGCAGCGTTGTCATGAGAATAGCTCGTTTTAGCTTCTCCTGGTCAACGAATTTCAGGATATAAGCCCCGGCAAGGTACGAGAGCACAAGGAACGGCAGCGCGAAAACGAGCAGCTGCAATAAAGTCGCCGCTACGTATCCCGCGACCGAGAACGACGCCAGCGTAACGAGATCAACAACGAGTAAATAGGAGATCATGCACCGCCTGATGAAGTCCCCGTCATACCCCTGATTCACCAACCCCAGCACGATCTGTGGGCCGTTGATCCCGGTGAGCACGCCCATCGAGCCGCTCAAGAATCCGAGTGCTGCAAAAAGCGGTCGCTCACGCTCGGTTCTGAACGTTACGTTCAGGAGAAAGAGGATCGAGAAGATGAGTACGCTTACCCCGATAACGAGTCCCACGAGCCGCTGCGTTACGATCCCGAAGAGGAATATGCCGGTTAGGACGCCCAGGACGCCGCCGAGAAATATCGGCTTCAGGGTAAAGGTGAGCGGTTCTTTCAGGGCGAAGAGCACGCCAATTGCGCTCTCGAGCAAAATGACAAATACTACCACCTGCTTTGGCTCCAGCAGGAGCGTGAGCAGGGGTGCGATGAGCATCGTGGACCCGAATCCCGTGATCACACGTACAGTGAAGCCGAAAAAGACGAGTAAGCCGATAACGAGATAAAAATACAGGTCCATAGTCTGTCAGGATCAGCGGCTGGCGCTATGAAAGCTCGCCGGTCGGCCGTTCACCCGCGTAGCTGCTGCATCTTCCGCGTGCTCCGCTCGATGTAGTGCGGCGCTGCAATATCCCAGCGATTCCATAACGCGCCGTCTATGCATCGTATCCCCTCGAGCGAGATCTCGCGCGCTTCCTCGAGTGTAGCACCGATCCCCACCATGCCCACTGCGCGAGAGCCGAGTGCGAAGGTCTCGCCGTTCTCCCGCAGCTCCATCGAGCCAGGATAAACACGCAGGTTATCGCCGTATCGCTCCTGCAACGCGTACGCACCGCTCAGATCTACCTGCTTCGAGCCGCTATACCTGCGCCGATACTCGCCGTAGTCCATCGGTACCGCGTAGGTCACCACCGTCGCTTTTCGCTCGCACTCGACCGTCTTCAGGGTGCCTTCGATCATGCGGTAACAGACATCCACGAAATCGTTCTTCAGCACCGGCATGATATTCATGATCTCCGGGTCGCCAGGTCGGCTATTGATCTCGAGGATCTTCGCGCCCTCGGCCGTGTGCATAAAGGCAACATAAAACGGGATGCCACGGAGCCCGTCATTGGTACTGCCGCCACGGAGCTCATCGAAGAGCTGCTGCGCCATACGCTCCTCCGTCGTTCTATCCTCTGGCGTCAGGAACGGCAGCCAATCCTCCGTTGATTTAAAGGAGCCCATACCGCCCGTATTCGGGCCAAGATCAGTATCAAAGGCGCGCTTGTAATCTCGGGTATCAGGCAGAGCAGCGATGCGGTTACCATCGCAAAACGCCTGGAAACTCGACTCCTCGCCTTCCAGTTTCTCCTCAACGAGCACCGCGCTGCCGCTCTCGTAGATCGAACAGAAATGCTCAAAGAGCTGCGCGCGCGTCCTGAAATGGTCGCCCCAGACGCCAACACCCTTTCCCGCCGTCGGCCTGTCCGGTTTTACCGCTACTTCGTCCCCGATCTCGTCCAGGAACCGCCATACCGCGTCCTTTACGTCAGCTACCGTTTTGTACGCTGTATGGTCGAAGACTTTGAAGCGCGGATTCGCCTCGGGGCAGCATTT
>JAFGKP010000097.1 GCA_016928455.1 Methanomicrobia archaeon | reverse complement strand
ATCCATCGGTACACGCGACCACAGGCAGAATGGCTGAGAAAGAAGGGCTATTTGAAATAGAGAAGTGGTTGAGCGACCGGCAGTTACCGAAGGGTAAAAAGAGAAAGAAGGATTATCGCGATCGTAAAACAGAGGAGTATGTTTTTGATGAATCCACGCTGGAGACGCTCTATAAATTCGTCAAGAAAGGACTGCTCACGGCACTCGGTGGTCCGATAAGCAGAGGCAAGGAGTCCGTTATTTTTCACGCGCTCGGGGCTGCTGATGAGGAGCTGGCTATCAAGATGTACAAGATCAACACCGCCAACTTCCACGCTATGCTCGAGTATATCATTGGTGATCCGCGATTCAAACGACTCAAACGAGACCACCGCAGTGTCATCTTCGCCTGGGCACGGAAAGAATACAGCAACCTCAGGCGCGCCTTCGACATCGGCGTGCGCGTACCCAAACCGATAGCCTACGAGCGCAATGTCTTGATTATGGAATTCATCGGTAAGGACGGTATCGCAGCGCCGCGACTGCGTGATATTCCGCCCGATTCGCTTACAGAAATGATCGAGCTCGAGGAGCTGTTCGAGTGTATCGTCTCTGCTATCACCACGCTGTATCACGAGGGCTCGATGGTGCACGCGGATCTCAGCGAGTTCAATATCGTCATGGATGGTTATGTGGAACGTGAACTCGCCCCTGCGCCTTCGGCTGGCGCACCAGCTGTGATCGAGCCGGTGCTCATCGATATGGGGCAGGCACTCCTCCTGGACCATCCGCAGGCCGAGGAGTTCCTCAAGAGAGATGTACACAACCTCGTTGTCTTCTTCTCCAAGTTGGGTCTTGAGCGCACAGAGGAGGAAGTGCTCCAGCTGGTGCGGGGGTAGGTTATACCCGATCGAATGCAGACGCGGCGTGTCCCAAAGTTTATTAAGCGCCCGCCCGGTTTATTTGATACAGAGAGAGAGTTACGCTTACTAACTGACTGACTGATCGGTCATTTCGGAGCAGTGACAAATGGTAACGCAGCACGTAAAGATACCCCGTGAGCGAATCGGAGTGCTCATTGGACAAAACGGATCTGTGAAGGACGATTTAGAGCGCAAATCGAGGAGCATCATTACGGTGGACAGCATTGACGGCGAGGTCTGTATTGAGAGCCCTCGTGACGGCGATCCACTTCTTGCGCTCCGCGTGGCAGAGGTGGTAAAGGCGATTGGCCGTGGGTTTTCACCTGAAAATGCGCGTGCACTCCTTGATGACGAACTGCTGCTTTTCGAGGTGATTTCACTCGCTGATCTCTCGCCGAAGACCTTGAGCCGGACAAAGGGGCGGATAATCGGGCAAACCGGGAAGACGAGACGTGCGCTCGAGGCTTTGACGGAGGTGAAGATTTCCGTTTACGGGAAGACCATCAGTTTGCTCGGGAATGCTGAGAAGGTACGTGTAGCGAGCGAGGCAATAGATATGCTCATTCGCGGCGCACCGCATAGCTCGGTCTACCGGTTCTTAGAGCGCAAACGGAAAGAGGAAGAGGAGCGGTTAGGATGGTAACTGGTACACGCTGCGAGTTCTTGGGGGTCATGCTTATACTGCCAGGATGCGAACGTATAACCGTTAGGAGATCACGGCAAGGGTGAACGATGGAAGTGGAGCGTACTTTTGAGGAAGCACACCGGAAGCTGATAGAGCATCTGAGGCGAATGGGGGTTAGCGACCGCGTCTTGAGCGCCATGTCGCGGGT
Source organism: Methanomicrobia archaeon (assembly GCA_016928455.1). Classification (GTDB taxonomy): domain Archaea; phylum Halobacteriota; class Syntropharchaeia; order Alkanophagales; family Methanospirareceae; genus JACGMN01. Next base: position 4,092 of record JAFGKP010000097.1, on the reverse strand, counting down.
CAAACGGCACCTCTTTGTCCCTGAGAACCTTGGTTTTGAGGCTTATGCTGACTATCCGCTTCCCATCGGCGAAGGGCAGACGATCAGTGCGCCACACATGGTGGCGATGATGTGCGATTACCTGGAGTTCGAGGAGGGTGAGCAGGTGCTTGAGATCGGTGCGGGCTCGGGCTACCATGCCGCGGTTGTTGCCGAGCTCATTGGCGGGACGGGACAGGTTTACTCGGTGGAGCGGATACCGTGGCTGGTCTCGATAGCGACCACGAATCTCGCGCATGCGGGGTACACGAACGTCACGGTGATCGAGGGAGATGGCACGCTGGGTCTGCCTGAGCATGCGCCCTTTGATAAGATCAGCGTGACCTGCGCCGCGCCCGACATACCACCGCCGTTGCTGGAGCAGTTGAAGTTAGGTGGCAAGATGGCCATTCCGATCGGCAAGCACTGGCAGGCATTGTATCTGGTAGAGAAGAAGAACGGCGTGACGCGCGATCGAAAGACTGATGTGGCTTTCGTCCCTCTGGTAGGGAAATACGGCTTCACGGAGCGCTAGCAGGGGGGAGAGAGAGCGCGCATGAGGACCGAAGAGTTGATTTCACCTGCGAGCGGTAAGATATTGCGGTTTGATGCAGACCGTAATCTGCTCACGATCTTCATGCATCTTCATAATGTGCACCTGACGGTCGCGCCACTGGACGGCGTGGTGACGCGGATAACGCCAGAAAAAGGAACGTTCAGGCCCGCGTTCGTCCGTAGCGCGGACTTCAACACGAAGAACACCATTGAGCTGAGCACCGCCTTTGGGGACGTCCGCGTCGTGCAGATCGCAGGCTTCTTCACCCGTAAAATCCTCTGCAATGTTCAGGTAGGGCAGCAGGTACAACAGGGCGAGCGGCTGGGGAAGATCTGCTTTGGCTCGCGGGTGGATATCACCGTACCGGAAGGTTTCGCACTGCTGGTTACCGAGGGTGCACGCGTGCGATGCGGCCAGACGCCGCTCGCGCACAAGAAGACGACATGACGAGCCTTTTGACTGCGTGGTATTACTGCGTCACTGAGTGCTGCCACCACGTCATAATGTACTCGGGCAGCCGGAACCCACGCTGATTCAGCCGCTCGACGAGATGCAGGGGCAGGGGGCTGAGTGCGAAGGTCGCGCGCTCGTAGAATACGGTGGGGGAGGACTCGATGATAAAACTCTCGGACTCGCGCGACAGTGTTGATTCCTTGCCCACGAGGGAATAGGCGTAGACGCCAAACTCCTGCTGCTCACGAGCCCACTTCAAGATTGTTTCCGTCTCACCCGACCAGGAGATGAAGAAGAGGACGTCACACGCACGGGGCCGTGGGGCAAACGGTCCGGCTAAGTACGCTTCGTCGCCGAGCGCTCGTTTGACATGCTGCAGCCGGATCGCAGTCATCTTAGCAACGTTACGCGCGGGTCCGACCCCGCCGATCGTGATGCGACTCCGCGTCTCCAGCCGGTCAATGACCTTATTGTACATCTCGGAGCATACGAACCGATCCACGAACTCACCGATTACTCTGGATTCCGCGTCGATCTTCTCAAATACCGCGGAGTCGTCTTTTCCCTCGTTGATCGCCTCCTTGGTCTTCTGGAAGAGCAGCATGGAACCCAGCTCATAGACATCATTCATGATGCCATGCTTCAGGAACTCATCAGCGTCATTCGGTGCGCGCTCCCGCCCACGCAGCTCGACCACGTAACCATACTCCTTCTCGGCTATTCGGCCGATCGTGGAGCGCGGGTTCGCGACAACCGCGGCGATACTGAATTTCTCGCTCTTCGTACGCTCAATATATTCCGTGAGCTGGTTGACGACGATCTTTGGCGTGGTGGTCTCACCACTGCCGGAGTTGACGAGGAGCACGATACGGTCATACTTCCGCTCCAATACCGGTGCTGCTTCCAGGATATTTCGGCCCGGGAAATCGATGTCCACAAATGTCCGCACCTCACGGTCAAGCTGTCCCATCCCGATGTATAACGCGCTTTGCGATCGTCCCTCGCCGAGGAGGATGATGCAGTCAGCGTCGGCGAGGACGTCAAAGAACCGTTTAAACTCGTCCCGCTTAACGTTGTGGACGTGTTGTATAACGCCGTTAATATAACCGACTTCGCGGCTGATGTGGTGGGTTCTCATGTTTGTGTAAATAGGTACGCAGGTACGCAGGTATATAAGCAAGCCCCTGAAGGTTTTTTGATCGTTCCTTTTTTTTTCTCTCTCTCTTTCGGTTCTTTGCACGTGGCCGCTCAGTAAGCACGGGCCACATATACCCGTTTCCCTTGTTGAGCGCAGATAACGCAGGGTCCTTTGCTCGTTTCGTTCTCAGCAGTCTCAGCGTCGACGAGGGGCTCACCAAGCACACTGACCCCGAGCTGCTCCTCCAGCTTCTGCCCGCACTCCTCGTTTTCACATAAAAAGACCGAGACCACGCCCTGCTGCGCACGCGCATACCGCTCTGCGGCATCTTCGTTTGTGTTATACATCCGGGCCCGGAGCTGCTCGTGCGCAGCCTCGCGGATGCTCACTTGGATATCCTCCAGGGTCCGCTGTACTTCCTGAACGACCGCGTTTAAAGGCACCTGACGCTTGGCTGAAGTATCCCGCCGCACCAGTATGCAGCTCTCGTTCTTGAGGTCGCGGGGCCCCAGCTCTATCCTGAGCGGAACACCGCGCATCTCCCAGTGGTAGTATTTCGCTCCTGGGCGCTCGTCCGAGTTATCGACGACGACCCGTATGCCGGCCTTCTCCAAATTGGCACGCACCGCGGCACAGGCCGCTTCGACTGAACGGCTCCCGTCGTCGCCCGTAGCGTCTTTTCGTGAGAAGACGATGGGCACTATAACGACCTGCGTGGGCGCAACCGTGGGCGGGAGCACCAACCCGTGATCATCACCGTGAATTCCGATCACCGAAGCGACACAGCGTTCAGAGATGCCGTAACAGGTCTGATTCACGTACTGCAGCGACCCGTCTTTGTCCTCGAATTTAATATCAAATGTTCGCGCGAAGCTCTCACCGAGTAGATGGATTGTGCCGATCTGCAAGGTTCGTCCATCAGGCATGATGGTATCGAAGGCGATGGAATAGGCGGCACCGGGGAATTTATCCCACTGGGGGCGCCGGGTGATGAGATACGGCACGCCGAGCCGATCAAAGAAGTTTTTATAGAGCGCGACTGCCTTTTTCACCTGCTCTTCCGCATCAGCGCGGGTGGTATGTGCCGTGTGCGCCTCTTTGAAGGAGGTAATCTCGCGAAGCCTGATGAGCGGTCGTGTGTGCTTCGTCTCGTACCTGAAGGTGTTCACGATCTGATAGACGCGGAGCGGGAGATCAGCATGCGAGCGTATCCAGACTTTGAAGACGGGGTACATCGCTGTCTCCGAGGTAGGCCGGAGCGCGAAGGGGATTTCTAGTTCCGTGCTCCCTCCCCGGGTCACCCAGAAGACCTCATCCTCGAAGCCCTTGATGTGCTCCTTCTCCTTGAGTAACTCGTCCTCCGGGATCAGCATCGGGAACTGGACCTCTTCATGCTCCTCATCCAGCAAGGACCGCAGTATCTGGTAGACGAGGTTCCGTAACTTGTAGCCGTAGGGGAACCAGACGTAGACGCCCTTTATGGGGTATCTGACATCCAGGATCTCCGCACGCTTCAGAATCTCACTATACCATTCACTGAAGTTGTTCTTGGGTACGATAGTCTGCGTGTCCTCGTTGTGCTGCATCGTTGTGTGCCTGAAAGCCGGCGTGGGCTTTCAAGAGTTATCTCAAAGCCGCTGGAGGGATTTGAACCCCCGACCCGCTGATTACGAATCAGCTGCTCTGCCTCTAAGCCACAGCGGCCCCGCGCAGTACTACTATGAGAGCACGGTTATTTATATACCGCAAACTAACAAAGAAATTATATGAAGAAAGAGGAGCTGGTACATCTCCATATGTTATTGGCTCAGATGAAGAAGTTTTGTGAGCAGCATGGCTTGGATTGTGACTTTTCAAAGTATCAGGAGCTTAATATCTCCCCATTCCAGGTCCACCGCAGCAAGGACGAGCACAAGCAGGCCATTTT
>JAFGKP010000096.1 GCA_016928455.1 Methanomicrobia archaeon | reverse complement strand
TACTTCCTTGCATTTCTCGAAGAATACCTCTTGTGTTCTGTACTCGACGTTTCCCTTCTGGGGATTTTCGATCGTTTTGACGATGGTGCCCGGTCGCGGTGAGAGCACGATGATCTTTCGTCCGAAAAACACCGCCTCCTCTATGCTGTGTGTAACGAGCAGCATGGTCATGCGCTTCTGCTGCCAGAGCTGCAGGAGCACATTCTGCATCGTCTCGCGTGTCAGCGCGTCCAGCGAGGACAACGGCTCGTCCATGAGCAGGATCTTCGGCTTCAGGGCCAGCATGCGTGCGAAGGCGACGCGTTGCTGCATCCCACCGGACAACTGTTTCGGATAGTTCCTCTCGAACCCGTGCAACCCGAGATCCTTGAGGAGCGATGAGACGATCTCCTGCTGCTCCTTCTTGTTAACACCGCGCAGCTCAAGGCCCAACGAAACATTCTCGTAAACCGTCTTCCAGGGAAAGAGCCCGTAGTCCTGGAAGATCAGCGCCAGTTCCTTCGACGGCCCGATAACCTCATGGCTGTTGATCAGTGCCGTACCAGCACTCGGCCGCAGAATACCCGCGAACATAAGCAGAAGCGTCGTTTTACCGCAGCCCGATGGCCCGATGACCGAACAGCACTCACCGCAGGGTATATCGAAGGTGACCCTGTGTACCGCCTCCGTTCCGTCCGGGTAGATCTTCGTGAGCTCCTTCGCGGCAATCATCAACTGGTAGTTAATAAATGACCTCGTCGTATGAAATAGCTTCAGTCACCAGGCCCTTCTCCTGCATCCAGCTCAGCACGAGCTCGAAGTTATCGCGTGGATAGGGCGCCGCATGCATATACGTGGCCATCTGGTAGGTCTCCGCAATCTCCTCGGGCACCTTAGCAATTTCCACGAGCAGCTCACGGTAGTTCTCCGGGTTTGCATTGATACGGTCCACCGCTTCGTCGAATGCAGCGAGGAATTGCGCGACGCTCTCCGGGTGCTCGTCGATGAATTCGCCCCGGAACACGATCACGGTATAACCGATCGTTGGCTCGAGCATCGAGTCTGCGATGACCAGGTGCGCACCCTGGTACACGGCATAGCTCGCCAGCGGTTCTGCCAGGGTCGCCGCTTCATACGTACCATCGAGCAGTAGCTGCATCCTGATCGGCACTTTCCTCTCCTCGATCTTGAGCGTCTGGACATCCCCGAGCAGATTATCAGTTATCCATTCAATAACGGTATTGCTGGAAATGGCAACCTGCTTCCCTGCTAAATCATCAACCGACCGTATCTCCGAGTCAGGGCTGGCGAGGATAGCGAACCGCATCTTCGCCGGTGTCTCGTGGAGCTCGCGACTGACGATCCGGGCGTCATAGCCCGCGTTCTGCAGCACGAACACACCCACCGGATCGTTCTCTCCCGCGTCGATCTCTCCGGCGATAAGTGCACTGTCACGCTCCAGCGCGCTCTGGAACGGCACCACTTCCACATCCAGGCCGTGCTCGAGAAAGATCCCTTCCTGCGCCGCGACGTAATACGGCAGCGTTGCCTCGTCCGGCATGGCGCCCACCTTCATGACTAGCAGTGCTTCTCCCGCGCCCTCTTCCGGTTGCTCGAGGCAGCCAAGAGACCCAGCACCAGCGAGGAGCACAACAGCGATCACTATCAAAATCCCACTCTTTACTGGCATAGTTCGGGCTTTCTTCTGCGGCTATATAAACATATCCTTTTTTATTCATATCCATTACTGACTATAACATGTCATGAAACCCGCCAAGCACGAATACGAACGCATCCTCGAATGCCTCATTAAAAACGGCTCGACCAGCAAGTACGGGATCGCAAAAGCGACTGCTATCCCTTATCCCACCGTGCTGCGCAAACTTCCCGAGATGGAGCGTGCACATCTCGTCCAGAAGATCGGGATGGGGAAGCGTGGCGCGGAGATCTACGTGGCCACGCCGAAAGGCACGCTCATCGCGTACTTTAGCGGCCGGGTAGCAACCGCAGAGCTCTTTATGGCACTACCTGAGATCATGAAATACGTGCAGATCTCACTGGATGATCTCCCGGCGGTGAAGAACCCACTGGGGTTTCTCATTGGCGGTTTGCCCTTTACACTCGCGAATCTGGAGGACTTGAAGCCCGAGGAGGCCGTGAGTATATTGGGCGCGGTTCTCATCTGGCGGCACGACGAGTGGTATCACGAGATTGGCGAGCACGAGTTGGCGCAGTTGCTCTCATGGCATGAGAACTATCAGCTGCTGCGGTTCCTCGTTGCGGGCTCGGTGAACACGCTCGGCAGGATGAGCGAGCAGGCGCAGCAATTGAGCGCGCGCGCCAGCATCTTCTTATCGGAGATAGATGAGCTTGCGGGTCAATAACCGCACGCACGAGCACGCTACACACCCAACTCGTCACTGAGCGGGAGCAGTGCCTCGAGCGCGAGCGTGAAGAAGTCGTTCCGCTCAAGCCCCAGCTCCTGACAGATCATGATATGCTCCCTGCTCACCGTGCGTGCGAATGAGTTATCCTTGAATTTCTTCGTCAGCGATTTCGGGCGCACGTCCGCCAATTTGCGTGAGGGCATCATTAACGCGGTCGGCACAATGAGTCCTGAGACGGCGTCCGCGGCAACCAGGGCTTTCGCCATCTCACTCTCCGGTTCATAGCCCGTCATCTTATTGTGCGCCTTGATCGCGTCCAGGCACTGCTCAGGCAGTTTGCCGGTGAGCATCTCGGCCGTCACGAGCCCGTGCTGCTCGAAATTGTCTTTCGTGCGCTCGTAATCCAGATCGTGCAGCAAGCCGACCAGCGTCCATAGCTCCTTCTCCGCCTCGCTGACGCCCAGCTTCGCGGCGAGCGCCGACATGATCGCAGCAACGGCAAGCATGTGCTTCCGTAACGCATCGGTCGCCACTTCCTGTTCCAGTAACTCCCGAGCTTCTTTAAACGAAATCATGGCGCTTCTTCTCACTGTCTCTAGTAGTATACAAACAAAGAAAGCAGCTAAAAAAGAGTGGTGATCATGGGTAGAAAAGCGGAATTGGCTCGCGTCGCGGAGCGTGTCTTGAACTGTACCCGCTGCGAGCTGTGGCGAACTCGTACCAATCCAGTGGTCGGTGAGGGGTCGCTCTTCGCGCGAATTATGTTCGTCGGTGAGGCCCCCGGGTACTCTGAAGATCAGCAGGGCAGGCCGTTCGTCGGCAAGGCAGGAAAGGTGCTTGATGAGCTCCTGGACTCGATCGGTCTCACACGCGGCGATGTCTACATCGCGAACATCCTGAAATGCCGCCCGCCGCAGAACCGGAACCCGCAGCCAGAGGAGATCCGGGCCTGCACACCGTATCTGGATGCGCAGCTTGAGCTCGTCAATCCTGCGATCATCGCGACACTCGGCAATTTCTCACTGGCGTACATCTTCGACAAGTTCGGCTTGCCGAAGGAGCGCATAGGAAAGATCCACGGAACGGTCTTCACGGTAAACACGATCGCCGGCGTTAAGCGGATTGTGCCCCTCTACCATCCTGCGGTCGCGACCTACAATGCCGGCATGCGCGCACCGTTAAAAACAGATTTTATGGTACTGACAACGTGTCTGTGAGCGGGGTTAGCAGTTTTAACCCTGTATCCTTCTGTACGATTAGCGATGAAGTACGCGGTAATCCTTGAGAAGGAAGAGGAAGGCGGATATTCAGCCCAGTGCCTCGAATTACCGGGTGCAATCAGCCAGGGCGAGACGAAGGAGGAAGCATTGCGGAACATAAAAGAAGCAATTGAGGCAGTGCTAGAGGTGCTTACCCAGGAAGCAAAAGTGCTGGGTGCGGTTGCCGGTGGAACTAAGTGCTTAAGAAACTGCCATCTTCTGTTTCTGGTGAAGAAGCGGTCAAAGCACGGGTGAAATTGGGCTTCACGCCGAGATTGGGAAAAGGAGATCACCTAGTGCTTCAGAATGATCAACGTGTTTTTTCAGTTCCCCTCCCTAAGACGCTCAAAACGGGGACCTTGCGAGAAATTATTCGGCAGGCAGGGTTATCCGTCGAGGAATTCAAGAAGGCGTTATAACCTTTTTGTCCCTTTCCCTGCCTGGTATTCTCTCCATCGAGCTACGCTTTTTCCCGGTAGTTCGGATGGTACTTCCTGATGATGTTCTCGTCGATTCGCTTCAGCTCGCCTTCGGGTAGTGTGGAAAGCAAGTCCCAGCCAAGGTCCAGCGTCTCGTCGATACTCCGGTCCTCGTTCCTGTTCTGAGTCACGAACCGTTTCTCAAATTCGTCCGCAAACTCCAGGAACCGCCGATCACGCGTTGTCAACGCTTCCTCACCGACGACCGCAACGAGATCACGCATGTCTCGTCCCTCTGCATAGCCCGCGTAGAGCTGGTTAGACACGCCCGAGTGATCCTCACGCGTTCGCCCCTCGCCGATACCCTCGTTCATCAGCCGCGAGAGCGAGGGCAGCACATCCACCGGCGGATAAATACCACGTCGGTGCAGGTTGCGCGAGAGCACGAACTGACCCTCAGTAATATACCCGGTCAGATCGGGGATCGGGTGCGTGATATCGTCATCCGGCATGCTCAGGATCGGAATCTGTGTGATCGAGCCCTTGCGACCTCTGATTCGTCCTGCACGCTCGTAGTTCGTTGAGAGGTCGGTGTACATGTAGCCAGGATACCCGCGTCGGCCCGGCACTTCCTCGCGTGCCGCGGAGATCTCGCGCAGCGCCTCACAGTAGTTCGTCATGTCCGTAAGAATAACGAGGATGTGCATGTCGTACTCATACGCGAGGAACTCCGCCGTGGTCAGGGCCATACGGGGCGTGATCGTCCGCTCGATTGCCGGGTCGTCTGCGAGATTGAGGAACGCAACGATCCGCTCAATCGCACCTGTGCGCTCGAAATCATGCATGAAGAACGAGGCCTCCTCGTGTGTGATACCCATTGCGGCGAATACCACGGAGAACGGCTCGCTCGTCGTAAGCACCTTTGCCTGACGCGCGATCTGCGCAGCCAGTGCATTATGCGGCATGCCAGCGCCGGAGAAGATCGGCAGCTTCTGCCCGCGCACGAGCGTGTTCATCCCATCGATCGTCGAGATCCCTGTCTGGATGAACTCACGCGGGTAATCTCGAGTCGTGGGGTTGATGGAAGCGCCGATGACCGAGAGCCGTTCTTCTGGAATGACCTCCGGTCCGCCATCTCGTGGTCTGCCCAGGCCATCAAAGAAACGACCCACCATGTCCTGCGAGACGCTCACTCGCATGATGTCCCCGGTGAATCGCACCCGCGTCTTTGCAGTGTCGATCCCCGACGTGCCTTCGAAGACCTGCACCACAGCGAGCCCCGTGCTCGATTCTAAGACCTGTCCCATCTTCTCTTCACCGCTGGGCGTCACTATCTTCACGACCTCGCCGTAGGAAACGCCCTCAACGTTCTCGACCACAATCAACGGCCCTGCCGCTTCTCGTATCGTTGTGTATTCACGTGCAGAGGTATCTACCGCC
>JAFGKP010000095.1 GCA_016928455.1 Methanomicrobia archaeon | reverse complement strand
TGGAGCAGTGGCGCATCTATCTCATTTATCTGGTTGCCGTCGGCCGCGGTAAGCAGATTGCGGACGTGTGTCTCACCACAGCGGAGAACGGGCAGCTCTTCGAGGACATGATCACACTCCAGAAAGATGCGAAGACCTGGCTGAAACCGATCTGTAACCCGCAGTACTGGGCGTACCTGACGGATCGTGGGCTGATGGCGCGTGAAGACAGTGCGCATGTCACCGGCTGCACCGCGGGCATCACGCGGTTCCATATCTTCCCCAATGGTGATGTGACGCCCTGTGCGTATCTGCCCGTTGCAGCGGGCAACGTAAAGGAGCAAAGCTTTTTGGAGATCATCGAGCATGCTGAGATGTTCAAGGCGTTGCGGGCACGTGCCCTGAAGGGAGCATGTGCGAGCTGCAGGTATAAGACTATCTGCGGTGGGTGTCGGTCACGCGCATACGCGCTCACCGGAGACGTGCTGGGCGAGGATCCTATCTGTCCGCTGGTTACGGGCACGTAGAGCGCCCGCTGCCTGAAAGATGAGCCCACCATCTGAACTGAGTGAGAAGAGAGAAACAGGTTTAAGGTTGCCCGGATTATATATAGCTAGCATCTTCGTGGCGAGAGTTCATTAAATCACTGGGGGTGTATAGAGCACGATGTCAGTATTATCCGGGGAAGTTACGCAGCGGGTGCGTGAGAAGTTACGGGAGTTGACAGCACCGGTGAACCTGATCGTTTTTACGCACGATTCCAGTTCACCGACCGGTGAAGAGACTCGCACACTCATGAAAGAGCTTGCCACTATCTCTGACCGGATACGCGTCGAGCTCTACGATGTTGGTATAGATATGGCTAAACGAGACGAGTACAGGATCACTAAGGTGCCTGCAACGGTGGTAGAAGGGATCAAAGATTATGGTATCCGATTCTACGGCCTGCCAAGCGGCTATGAGTTCGCAGCACTGCTCGAAGCACTGCGGCTGGTTTCCCAGGGCGATTCGATGCTGGCGAGTTCGACGCGTGAACACTTGAAAGGGTTGGGCAAACCGGTTCATATCCAGGTCTTCGTCACCCCGCCCTGCCCGTACTGTGTCGAGGTGGTGCAAACGGCGCAGCAGATGGCGCTAGAAAGCGATTTTGTTACGAGCGACGTGGTGGAAGCGGCGGAGTTTCCGGATTTGAGTCAGAAATACCAGATCTTCGTGGTGCCCACGGTGATCATTAATGAGACGGCAGCATTTGTGGGCGCGGTGCCTGAAGCAGAATTCCTGGAGCACGTCATGAAGGCGGGGGTGTAGCGGTGACATGGTAGCTCAAGACCAGGATTATGAGCAGCGATCAGAGAAAACGGCAGATGAGGAGCAGTGCTACGACCTACTCATTATCGGCGCCGGTCCCGCAGGACTGACTGCGGCGGTTTATGCAGCCCGGAAGAAGCTCGAGACCCTGATGGTGAGCGTAAACGTGGGAGGGCAGACACTGCTCGCCGCGGGCGTGGAGACCTACATGGGTTTTCAATACGTCTCCGGGGCTGAATTGGTGCAGAAATTTGAGGAGCAGGTACGACAGTTCCCGATCGCATTCGCAATCGGTGAGGAGGTTACAGACCTGTTTGCTGAGGATCAGCAATTCGCTGTTCGCACCTCAGGTGGTAAACGATTCACGAGTAAGACGGTGATCATTGCGTCCGGGCGTCGAGCACGTTCGCTGGACGTACCGGGTGAAAAAGCTCTCATCGGCCGGGGCGTGAGCTACTGTGCGACCTGTGATGCGCCACTTTTTCGGGATAAAGATGTAGCCGTGATCGGCAGTGGCAATCCCGCGCTCACGGCAGTTAATGAGCTCTCCAGCTACGCACACAGGGTTTACAGTGTCGTTCGGAACACGGTGAAGGCGGATCCGGTGCTGGTGGATCGGACGAAAAGAACGGGTAAAGTCGAATTCCTCGCGGGCTACGCGATCCAAGAGATCAGAGGCACGAAGCGTGTTGAAGGTCTCGTACTCCGCCGATTGGATGATGACAAGGTGGTTGACCTGCCGCTGGGCGGCGTGTTCGTCGAGATCGGCGCTATGCCCAATAGCGATTTCGCCCGCGAGCTCGTGCTGCTCAATGAGCGAAAGGAGATAGAAGTGGACTGCGATTGTAAGACGAACGTCCCGGGCATCTTTGCCGCCGGTGATGTCACTACCGCGCCCGAGAAGCAAATCATTGTAGCTGCCGGTGAGGGCGCGAAAGCCGCCCTGAGCGCGTACCGTTACTTCGTCATGGTGCACCACGAGTGATCAGTGCGCTTACGTACGTAAGTAGGGACAGCTTCATCCTGATAGTCAGTCGTACAAACAAAAAGAACCAATCGCAACCGCGGGCGGGGGGGGGAATTTTTATCTTTGCCGTTTCTTACTACAGCACAGAGAGAGCGAGTGAGCACGAGGATGCCGAAATTCAATATCAACTGGAACGTCACACGCGCCTGTAACCTGCGGTGCAAGCACTGTTATTATGACGCTGCCTCTCCGCTGCCTGACGAACTCAGTACCGAGGAGGCTTTTGCACTCATTGAGGATATCGCGGCGACCTTTGGCGATAACGTACGGGTCACACTGGGCGGTGGTGAGCCGCTGGTGCGTTCCGACCTGTTCGAGCTCATTCGATATGGAACGGAAAAAGGCGTGAGTTTCGTGCTTGCTTCGAACGGGATCGCGCTCACTGAACCCGTTGCGAAGCGTCTGAAGGACGCGGGCATAACGGAGGTTATTATCGCGATCGACGGCATGCAGCAGACGCACGATTCCATACGTGGCACGGGCGTCTTCGAGCGCACGGTAAAGGGTGCAAAAGCGTGCAAAGCCGCTGGACTGGGACTGGTGATTGATCCGTGCATCATGAAGCAGAACGAGCGAGAGACGACGCGGATTCTCGATCTCGCGGAGGAGCTGGGTGCGCGGCAGGCGCGGCTGTTCCATTATATCGCTATGGGTCGCGGCGCGGCTGAAATACCCGATGCGGAGCTCGAATTTGCGGAATATGCGCGGAATGTGCAGCAGTTATATGAGGAGCAGACGCAGCGGGCTAATCTGGAGATCTGCACGACACAGGCCTGCCAGTACTGGGTGGTTTTGAAACGGATGGCTGAAGCTGGACGACCGGTGCCGGACTTTTATTATCACGAAGTCCCTGGCTGTCGCGCGGGTATCGGTATGCTCTCGATCAAGCC
>JAFGKP010000094.1 GCA_016928455.1 Methanomicrobia archaeon | reverse complement strand
TTTATGGTCTTCTCGACGAGCACCTTATCCTGCTTCGCCAGGGAGATATCCAGAAGTAGGATATTACCTGAATAGACCTCCTTCTTCAAATCGGGGAGATCGTAAAGCCCGGTTAACTCCGCGGTCTTCACATACATCCGCACGCCTTCTTCTTCCCTGAGCTCCTCCTCGTACGCCTCCAGGTCCAGGTCCCAATAATCCTCCTCGTCACTAATGCCCTCTCGCTTCGCGAACAGCTTCTCAAATCCTTCTTTTAATCCCATTTTGCCCCGCTCACATCTGACTAGTATTGTTACGTTCTGAAATTAAAAGTATCGGGCGGCATCTTAAAACATATGGTAAGCCGGGTAAAGGCGGTGCTTGAAAAAGGGTTATCGATAATCCGCGATATCGATTTGCAGCTCATCTGGATCGTGTACTTCGGTAAGTACCTGCTCAAGCTCACGGCTGTCCGAAGGATTATGGATATATCTCACAAAGTTGCCATAACTACGAAGGGTACGCTCGAGCATGCCATGCCCTCAGGGATCAGCTGCCCGCCGGTCATCTCGCGATGAAGGAGAAATCGCCCGTTAATGCCCAAACATCATCGAATCCCGCCATGAAAGCGCCGATTGCAAGCGGGATGCTGCCACCCAGGTAGGTTGTAATTATCGACACGCAGTTATAGGGTGGAAAGGCAAAGAGGCTCGAAACGCCCGTATCACCGGTTACGATTGTGACTCTGAGCGATTGAAAGACCGAGAAGAAGGTCGTCCAACCTTTATATACTCGTGGGAGTATTGAGGAACCAGAGAGGTAAAGAAGAGAAAGGTTTTGACTTTTTTCTTGTGTAGAAAGAATGGAGTATTTTGGAAAGCTAGGTATTATTGAGCCTATTTTAAAATCAATAGAAGAAGCGAAGTTTGAAAGGCCTACAGAGATCCAGAGGAAAGCGATTCCGCCGATCCTTGAAGGACGGGATGTTATCGCGGGTGCGTCGACCGGTTCAGGCAAGACGCTTGCCTTTGCGGCCGCCATTATCGAGAAATCAGAGAAGGGAGCAGGAATCCAGGCGCTGGTCTTAACCCCAACGCGGGAGCTGGCACAGCAGGTAGCTGCTGCGCTCGGCGATTTCTCACGGTACAAGCCGTTGCGGATCGTCGCAGTCTTTGGCGGCGTCTCGATCAACCCGCAGATGGAGCAATTAAGGACTGCAGACGTCGTCGTCGGAACTCCCGGCAGGATACTGGACCATCTACGACGGGGAACGCTTGATCTGCGCGGGGTAACGACACTCGTTCTGGATGAAGCGGACCGGATGCTGGATATGGGTTTCATTGATGATGTGGAGCAGATCATTCGGAAATGCCCGCGTAAGCGGCAGACGCTCCTGTTCTCAGCGACCATTACCAGCGAGGTAGCGCGACTCGCGCGGCGCTACATGAACGAACAAGTTGAGATCGCGGCAGAGCAATACGTCGATCCGGGGAAGTTGACGCAGTTTTACTATGACGTGCTCGATGAGCGTATGAAGTTCTCGGTGCTGGTCCATTTATTGGAACATGAAAAGGCTGGATTGGTCATGGTCTTCTGCAACACGAGGCATAATACCGATTTTGTGGCGAACAACCTCAGGGCTGTTGGTGTCGACGCGCTCGCGATCCACGGTGGACTGACGCAGGATAAACGGAACACAGTAATGAAGCAATTCCATGCACAGCGTGTCTGCGTGCTGGTCTGTACCGATGTCGCGGCACGTGGGCTTGATATCCCTGGGATCTCGCACGTCTACAATTATGATATCCCTGGAGACAGCAATGACTATATTCATCGTATCGGCCGCACGGCACGAGCAGGTGAGGAGGGGTGCGCAATCAGCATTCTCACGCCCAGCGATTACGATAATTTCAGAAGAGTAATGCATCTCAAAGAGATCAGAATAACCGAGAAGCAGCTACCAGCGGTGAAGCGCGTACAGATAAGCTGGAAGGCTAAAGGGCGCTCGAGGCCCGGGAGACCGGGAGAGAGACAAAGGCCGGGTAGAACCGCATATTACAAGAAACGATCGAGCGGCCAGTCGCGAGTGACTGGCTAAGCTGTCCGTTTCGCGTATACGGTATCCCGGAATTTCGCACACCTTAGACTGCCGATTATAGCTACACGTCGCTCCTCGAGCATTCGCTAGTAGTTCGAAAGTTGCGTGCGGTGCGTGGACAGCGGTCAACGCATCTCGCCTCACGGTTGACGGAATCGCAGATGGAGGAATATTTAGGCTGGGTGCATGGCTCCAGAACGCCGAGCATCTACGTGCACATGTCGGGCCGTGACCTCGATGGAGAGAGACCTGCTCAAGATGTACGGGCTGGAGGATAAGCGTGACGACGAGCCCGTCAAGCTGCAGATGCAGGAGTGACCGCATTGTCGCACGGTGAACACCGCGGGTGCCCGCATCTGCATAAACTGCCGTAAGCCGCTCGCGGTGGAAGAAGCGATGGACCGCGAAGAGAAAGTGAAGGAAATGCTCGCAACGATGGTAGACATCATGGCAGAGGATCCAAATATGAAAGCAAAATTCGGCAAGTTCTTTGAGTGAGCGAAGCGAAGATCACAGAGGATCTCTTCGATCTCTTCGGTATCCTATCCTTCACCCCATCCTGTCCTGATCATCGGTCCTAGTGTCGTGGCCAGGTAATTCTTAGACATAGTAGGGGGATAGTCTTTGGTCGGCATTCTGTCTTGTAAAGCGCCAGTCGATTCTC
>JAFGKP010000093.1 GCA_016928455.1 Methanomicrobia archaeon | reverse complement strand
GTGCTCAGCTATTATCTCGTGATCACCGGCTGGACACTGGCCTTCTTTCTCTTTGCCGTTACGAACACGGAACTCGTTTTCGAGAACTTTATCCAAACCTATCTCTCGCCCGGCTTCTTCATCATCGTCGTGATTATTATGACTGTGATCGTGGCGAAGGGCATCCGGGGCGGCATCGAGAGGACCAGCAAGTTACTGGTTCCCGCGTTACTCGTGCTCCTCGCGTTCATGGTCGTCTATGCCCTGACGCTCCCTAACGCACGGGCGGGCGTCTCCTTCTACCTCACCCCCAATTTCGCGAAGCTCTCTGATTTCTCTGTGTGGATCGCCGCATTTGGTCAGGCGTTCTTCTCGCTCGGCGTCGGCTTCGGGATTCTGCTGACCTACGGGAGCTATCTCGAGGAGCATGTCAGTTTGATCAGTAACGCGGGGATCATCGCATTAGCCGATCTCCTTGTCTCGTTCTTCAGTGGTCTCGTGATTTTTCCGATCGTCTTTTCCTTCGGCTTTGAGCCCGCGGCCGGGGTGAGCCTGGCGTTTATCACGCTCCCACGCATCTTTGCTCAAATCTCTTACGGCACCGTACTGGCCGCCATCTTCTTTCTGCTGTTCTTCTTCGCCGCCTTGACCTCAGCCATTTCACTCCTCGAGGTCGGGGTGACAGCGCTGGTGGACGAGGCCGCGCTGAGTAGATTCAGAGCGACCGCGCTCTTATCCGGAATTGTGCTGGTGCTCGGATTCCCCGCTGCCCTGAGTTACTCGGGGTTGAATCTCCAGCTCTTTAAGGTGCCCGTCCTTGATCTGGTGGATCAGCTCTTTGGTACACTGAGCGTCAGCCTCTCAGCTCTCCTTATCGCAATCGCAGTCACCTGGTTCTTCAACCGCCGAGTAATTGAGACTGAAATGAACCGGAACGCTCGCTGGGCGCTTGGCGGCCTCCTGTTCCCGCTGATCAAATACGTTATCCCCTTCGTCCTGCTCCTGGTCTTCATTACGGAAATAGCCGCTTATGTTTCCTAACACTTTGATTGAGCCATGAAGAGACCGACGGGAATGATAACAAGCGCAGATTACCGCCAGATAACATGAATCCGAACCGTGTGCGCCTGTTGAGAGATGGGGCGGAGGAGAGGAAAGTACCGGTGGTCTACTGGATGAGCCGAGACCAACGGATGCATGATAACTGGGCGCTGCTCTTCTCCCAGGAGCTCGCGCTACTCCATAAAGCACCATTGGTGGTGCTCTTCTGCCTCGGCCCCCAATTTCTCGGCGCTACGATGCGGCAGTATCGGTTCATGATCGCTGGTCTACAGGAGGTGGAGAAACGTTTAGCAGCGGAGAATATCCCGCTCGTGGTGGTCACCGGTTCACCGGAGGTGGCGATCCCGAGCTTCATCAGGAGTAACGACGTCAGCGTTCTGGTTTCCGATTTCTCTCCCCTCAGTATTAATCGGAGATGGAAGGCGGAGGTAGCGGAGAAGATCGACTGCCCCTTCTACGAGGTGGACGCGCACAATATCGTCCCCTGCTGGCTCGCATCGTCGAAGCAGGAGTTCGCAGCCCGTACCTTCCGACCAAAGATAACTCGTGCAGTGCCGGACTTTCTGGATGAGTTTCCCCCGCTCCGTAGCCACCCTCATGAGTGGCAAGAATCGGGGAACACCGTCGACTGGGGGTACGCCATGAGATCATTGCGCACCGATGAGATCGTATCGGCGGTGAAATGGCTGGAGCCGGGTGAAACGGCCGCGAATAAGGTATTGCGGCAGTTTCTGGAGCACAAGCTGGGGGCGTATCCCGAGCTGCGAAACGATCCAAGTAAGGATGCGGTCTCGAATCTTTCACCCTATCTCCACTTCGGACAGATTGCTGTGCAACGCGTCGCTCTAGAAATTAATCGGTCAGGAGCGCCCCCGCATTCCCGAGAGGCGTTTTTGGAAGAGCTTATCGTGAGGCGGGAGCTCGCGGATAACTACTGTTACTACAATCTCGCGTACGATTCGCTTGTTGGTCTTCCCGAGTGGGCGCGGAAAACGTTGCAAGAGCATGCGGAAGATCCGCGGGAGTACCTCTATACGCGCGCGGAGCTGGAGCATGCGGAGAAGCATGATCACTACTGGAATGCGGCGCAGATGGAGATGGTGCTCCGCGGGAAGATGCATGGCTATATGAGGATGTACTGGGGGAAGAAGATCATCGAGTGGAGCAGCACACCTGAAGCGGCGTTCACCACAGCGCTGTTCCTCAATGACAAATACGAGCTGGATGGACGAGATCCCAGTGGCGTCACCGGTGTCGCATGGTGCTTTGGAGCCCATGACCGCCCGTGGCGGGAACGCGCCGTCTTCGGTAAGGTGCGGTATATGAACGCCGCGGGCTTGAAACGGAAATTTGACATGGAGGCGTACGTGAAGAAGGTAGAGACACTGCGTGCCTGACCGGCAGGGCAGAGAAACAGAGCATTTGACGCAAGTCTGAGTGTTTCAGGAACGAGCATAGAGCTACGGAAAGATGATCGAAGCGATCATCACATCCGTTTTATCTCCTTGATCACGTCCTTTACCTTATCAGTCGTCCAGTAGACCCGTAGAGCTTTTCCTTTTGATTTCGGGAGCTCGGAGATCTCATGCTTGCTGTCCACGAAGCCGTATTCCTCGAGCAAATCAAGGTGGTAAGAGATGAGTCGCCGCTCTTCGCCCAGCGTCTTGCTGATCTCGCTGACATGCATCGGCCTCCGTGTAAGCAACTCCACAATCCTGAACCGTATCGGATGCACCAGCACATGTGCGTCCTTTACTAACGTATCAGCCATCTTCATCATGTACAATAGGTAGAATCTCCGCATATATATCCCTTTCTTATGTCAAGAACGTTGTTATGTGTTGTACCTGGAGAGGCATGATAATCGCATTGTAATGGTCAACTCGGCTCTTATTGGCCAGCAGACTAGCAGTATAGTTGTTCTATTCATGCAATTTGGAAGTACGCGCCGCTCTTTTTCACAAACCCTTCTTCTTGGAGCTGACTGAGCGCGTGCCTCATACGCACGAGATCTGCGCCGATGACGTGAACGAGTTCACGCTCAGATAAGCGCGATTCACGCGTCAGCGCTCGTAGAATAGCGCCTCGCAACTCTCGGTTCGAGCCTTTGAATGGCGTCTGCTTCTGGTAATGCGCGCTGCACCGATTGGGATTCCGATGCTGCTGCTTGAGCAGGACGCCGTAGTCCATGAGCGCGTAATACCATCTTCGTGGCTCTGCAGCATCAAGCGTCTGTTCCACCAGCGGGCGGATCTCAGCATCCGCGATCTCGCTTTGATCGACGAAGAAGAAATGGATGAAGACGGTTCGGATGTTCGTCTCGATGAACACCGTGGGCTGGTTGAACGCGAAAGTGGTAATAGCAGCGGCGGTGTATGGGCCGATTCCCGGGAGTTTCACGAGCTCAGCGGGCTCAGAAGGGAGCGTGCCCGCGTAGACCGCAACGACTGTCTCAGCCGTTCGTTTTAACGCAATAGCCCGTCGGTTGTAGCCCAGCCCTTGCCATACCCGCAGGATCTCCCGGAGCGGCGCGTGCGCAAGCGCGTGGAAATCGGGAAACGTGCTAACGAAAGCCTCGTATTTTGCGATGACGCGCTCTACCTGCGTCTGCTGAAGCATAACCTCAGAGATGAGGATACGATATGGGTCGTTTGTCTCGCGCCAGGGAAGCTCGCGACCGTACTCGCGGAAGTGGGCGTAGATGATGGTCTGGAACGCATGTATGGCCTCTGTAGTGAGCTTGCGCGCCGGGACCGATTGCCCGAACGAGGACCGAAACGAGCGTTCCGCCGCCCTGATCTCCTCAACATGCATGACTGTCTTGCAGTTACCCCGCCTTCGTTGTTATCGCCGGAACCTTATTAAATGATATGCCACCCGCAGCATGCAACGGCGCCGAAGCCGGCATCCGACCACAGACAGGGCGACTATAAGAATAACGAGGGAGAAAAAGAGAGGGCTAAAATTCGTCGGTTGGGAGGTGAAAAATTCGCTCCCTCCCCTTTTCTCCCACTAGATACTTGATTGTACGTGAAGCATAAAAAGCTTTTCGGAAGAAGATTCTCAACACCCCATTTCTGTGCGGGAAACCCGTTCGCATACTCGCTCAGCCGGGCAGTCGCGTGGCCTGCCGCTACGCGCTGATGATGAGAATGAACGAGCGAGCGAGCGAGCGAGCCATCGAAACGGCGAGTGAGGCTGGTGAAAATTCCGCAAAAAGTCGAAAGCTTTTTATGATCCGTAAGAGCATGAGTATTCCGAGAGAAAAAGAAGGGGGATAAGTCGCGTTGTGTTCGGAGGTGAAAAAATTCGACCCCTCCCTTTCCTCCCGGTAATTTATCATACTACTGCACGAGCATAAAAAGTTTTTAAACTCGATTCTGTGACGTTTTTTTTACTACCCCTCACGTTTTCTCCACGTCCATATCCTCTGCCCACCCATTGACGTTCCCGACCGCTGTGCGGCGCGCTTGCGATACTAAATAAGAATTTAGAAGAATGAGAATCGGCTACCCGTGCCTCAACTGGACCATCGGCTGCAAAGCCGCGCGAACATTCAGGCTCCGATCGTATTCAGAGGAGCGATTGATCAACGCGGTGAAGAACAATCTCGACTGTCTCCAGAAGATACTCGCGTTCAACGTCGAGCACATCCTCCTGTTCTTCCGGATTACGTCAGACCTCGTGCCCTTCGCCTCCCACCCTATCAATCAATTCGACTGGCAGGGCTATTTCACGCCTCAGTTCCGTGCAATCGGGCGGTTCATCAAGGCAAAGGACATCAGGATCTCCCTGCACCCCGATCAGTTCACGCTCATCAATTCGATCGACCCAGCGGTTTTCGAGCGCAGCGTCCAGGAACTGCACTACCATGCAGCCGTACTGGATCTCCTGGGGCTGGACAGGACAGCAAAGATACAGCTCCACGTCAGCGGCGTGTACGGCGATAAGCAAACGAGCATACAGCGATTCGTCACGCGCTACGGCGAACTCGAGGATACCATCAGAAGACGACTGGTGATCGAGAATGATGATCGACTTTACACGCTTAACGATTGTCTTCGAATACATGAAGTAACTGGTATTCCGGTATTATTCGACATCTACCACCATGAGGTCAACAGCTCCGGACAGTCGCTCCGGGAAGCAGTAAGCCTGATTACCGGAACGTGGAAGCACCAGGATGGTGTGCCGATGGTGGATTACAGCTCACAGGAGCCCGGCAGCCCGCGCAGGGGCAAGCACGCCGGAACGATCGATTTGGGTCACTTCCAGCGGTTCATCGAAGCGACAGAAGGGCTCGAGTTCGATCTCATGCTCGAGATTAAGGACAAGGAAGCAAGCGCATTGCAAGCGGTCGCGATGCTGAAAGCTATCGGACGAATCTGAGCGCTTTCGGTTCGTCACCCAATCCGCTCTCGAGCTACAGCGCAAAGGGATCGAACGCAAAATCGAGGCCGCTAAGTTTTTGTGTGCTGCGTATGAAATTGAAATTGGCACTTCTCCTGATTTAGGATGGGATTGATAAGTGAAGAAACGTACGCTTGCCGTTTTCTCGTCGTGAAATCCATGTTCAGAGGTTGTTTCATCCCAACTCAGGACCTTTGATTTTGTGAGAATCCGCCACTTTGGATTGAGTTCATCGCCTCCGATAGATAGGATATTCGCGGGTGGTGCGTACGTCCAAGGTCAAGTTCTCACATGCTAAACCCGTGAAGATCATGATGCTGAAATTGCGAAAATCAACCATCTTTTGGACAGGGAAAAGAGGCCATTAAGAGACCTTTTTCCGTCAAATACCGTCTATAACTGGAGTTTTATCAACACTATTCATTCCTAAACGTGGAGAAGAGCCTTAAATAACACGGCAGAACGTTTATTGGAGTACGAGCAAACGAGGAGCAGCACATGGAAGGACCTTCGATATGGGCGGTTGCTGAAAAGTTGGAAGAGTTTACGGACAAGAAGGTAACGGCGGTCTCAGGTAACGCCAAGATCGAGAAGGATAGTCTCGTCGGCGCAACAATTAAGGACATCTATCCGCGGGGCAAGAATCTCTTTATTCAGTTCCCCGACGCTGCGCTCAAGATACACTTCCTCATGTACGGCAGCTATCGGATCAATGAGGCGCGTGAGGGTATGGAGCCGCGGCTTGGGCTTGTATTCGAGGATGAGCAGCTTAATTTCTACAACTGCTCCGTGCGCATCGTTCCTACCGATCAGATCGACGCGGAGTTCGATGAAGAGCTTGATATCGTCTCCGGCAACTGGAATGCCAGTAAGGTGATCGAGCGTCTCGCCGAGCTGAAGGACGCTTATATCTGCGATGTACTCCTCAATCAGGAGATCTTTGCAGGCGTGGGCAACATCATCAAGAACGAAGCGCTCTTTATGGCAAAGCTCCATCCGCTGAGCGTAGTCGGATGTATCCCGCACGAGAATCTGATTGATCTTACCTTCAAAGCACGGGCGTTTTCGCAGCTCTTTCATACCGTGCGGCGGAACGAGGAGCCGCTGCAGCCGTTTCTCACCATCTATCGGAAGAAGTATTGCCCCATTTGTCATGAAACGGTGGTGCTAAAGCGCACGGGCGAGAGCGCACGGATAAGCTTCTTCTGCGCGTCCTGCCAGGTGCTGTATACCGAGTGAGCGTCAGCAACTTACTACGAACGGCACTACTACTTCCCTGCTTACGGGTCGTCACCGCTCGTTATGAGCACGAAGAAGGGGAGTGGGCATCTGTTTTTATATGCGAACGAACATAATGGGCAATGGGGGCTCGAACGTATGGCAGCCACGGCAAAATTCTGGCGATGGCAAGAATCGCGTTACAACTTAGAAGGCACGCACTGCACGAACTGTGGAAGTTACTACTTCCCGCCACGAACGGTCTGCCCGCAGTGCCGGCGCAAGGGGAGCATTGAGCCGTATAAATTCAAAGGCACGGGTGAGATCGTGACCTTCTCTACGGTATATCAAGCGCCACGAAACCAGAACCGGCAAACACCTTACACCCTCGCGATCATCCAGCTCGACGAGGGCACGCGCATGCTCTCGGAGATCATCTGTGATCCTCAAACGATCCATATCGGCATGCGTGTGCGCGCGGTATTCAGGAAACTGGGTGAGGAGGGTGATCGCGGCATCATTTATTACGGGACGAAGTTCGTGCCCGCTTGATTGATCGGCGGAAGTACGATTCGTAAAGCGAAGTAACGCTCTCCCAAATTTCACGTACCCGGCACAGTCACTCTATACTATAGCGGCGACCCGAGTTTTAATTTCTTCTCAGCTATGTACATGAGTTCATCGCCTGCCCGCAAAATAGCACCTTTGTCTGGATTAAGCGTCACCCTGCTATCCCGCACAAACCCTACAGGAATGGTGTCATACTGCTCTTTGAGCAGCGTAAGAATCTCAAAAAACGTCATCCCTTCGAACGCCGTAGGGATGCGCTCCTGATGCAGATCCATACCCCCGCCGCCCAGCATATCGCTCAAAAAGCTCGAGATCTCAGGCACGAAAACAGATCGTGAGAGGATCAGCCCGAAGAATTCATCGGCCGATAAGGTCTGCTCCACGCCCGTCTTCTTCAACGCTTGCGCGACCTTCGGGTCAGAGACAATGCAGGTAGTATGTATGGTAGTCTTGAGTTTTTCCACTGCAATAGCGGAGAGCAACGTCTCGGTCTCATCCTTTCCAGAGATCAGTGCGAAGGCCGCATTCTCTGCGTTCGCCCGCTTCAGATTCTCGTCGTCACTCGGGTCGCCCTTAATGAAGATGAGCTTCTCGTGCACCAGAGGGATATCAGCAGCCTCGGCGACCACGGCAACTTCCATACCCGCAGCCAGCAATTCCTTGACCGCGATCTCAAGCTTGTTATCCCAGCCGCAGACGACGACATGATCTTCCATAAAAGATCTGATGAGATGCCGCCTTTTTAAACTTCTTTCGATCAGGATGTCGGTAAAGCTCGCCAGGAGCAACCCTAAGATGCCAATACCACTGAGCATCACGGCGATTGAAGCGATTTTACCGATCACAGTCTGCGCAACGATATCGCCATAGCCTACCGTTGTCGTGGTGGTAACACTCCAGTAAAAGGCATCGAATAAGGAAACCTGCTCGCAGAGATGGAACAGGAGCGTGGCCACGATCCATAACGAGGCGAGATAGATGCCCGCATAAATCAGAGTGCGTCGCTCTCGAATGCGCCACGAAATGGTCCTAAGAAACCGTAGTAGGAGTTGGAACATGGTACGTTGTTCTTACTTTTCTGGGGTGGACATGGATCAGGCTTGATCTGAGGCACGCCAGCCCACAAGCACAGGTCCTCCATGAGATCATTCCTTTCTGTAATAAATAAGCTAACCTGTGAATGTTTCACGGTTGCATGCAGGCTTGAGCTCGTCCTCATGCGTGATCGATAAAGCGTTGCTGCGGTGATTGAGCAGCCGAAGCTCGTCTATCGAAAGTATTAGTGATAACAACCCCATTGTATATGAGTAGAGGGGGTGAATGGGTATGCAGGAAATGGAATTTAAAGCCCTGGTTGCCAAATTCGAGGAGGCGGAGAAGGCGTTTAAGGAGCTCAGACAGCCGTTTGAGGCGATGAAGCAGGCGTTTCAAGACCTGCTGAAACCGTTCAAAGAAGCGGAGAAGGTATTTGAGGAGCGAATTAAGCCCATCGGCGAGGAAGAGAAACGATTTAAGGACTGGATAACGCCATCGGAAGATACAGAACGCGTCTTCAAAGAACTCCTTAAACCGTTTGGCGATACAAAGGAGGCGTTTGAAGCATGGATCAAGCCGCTCGAGGAGGGAAACGAATTGCTGCGGCGCGCCTTTGAGCGGATAACTGAAGGCGAGGAAATGATGCGGAGCGCCTTCGATAAGCTCGAAGAGGCGTCTGAAAAGAAGAAAAAGGTACTGTGACGGTGATTTATGAACTCGCGGCGTTGGCAAGGTAGTTCATTCAGATGCCGTCCGGCGCAGCTCGTTAGAGGAACATCTCCCGTAATTTGATGACGGCCTCGCGACCCTTGAACGTGGGCGTCGTTATCGTAATCTTTCCTATTCGCTGATCCAGCTCAAACAGCTTTTTATCTCGCGTCTGCAGCAGGTGGAGTACCTCGTCGTAGGCACCAGTTAGGTTCACGTCCGGTTTAGAGTGCAATCCCGGACATAAGACGACCGAACCGTCCTTCTGGAAGATGAAGTGATAGCACTCT
>JAFGKP010000092.1 GCA_016928455.1 Methanomicrobia archaeon | reverse complement strand
CCGTACTCTTTGAACTGTGTGGGATCGGCGAAATCATAGCCCGTGGCCACGATGATCGCATCCACGTCGAGCTCAAGTTCTTCCGGCTGCTGCTCGAAATCGATCGCATCCGGCCCACAGGCTTCGACGCAGGGCGGCGATTTACCGCATTTACCCTTCGTGAGCATGAGACAGTGCTCGTCGTCAATGATCGCGACGCGGGGCACGGCCTGTATGAAATAGAGCGATATAGCCGGTCGTTTGCCCAGATTCATATTGAATTCGTCCGGATACCGCGCTTTGAGCCGACAGGCCAGTACACAGCGCCCACAGCCGGTGCATTTGTACTCGTCCACGTACCGCGGCTTCTTCACGATACGCGCGGTAAAGTTCCCCGCCGCGCCCTCCAGGCCCATTACTTCCGCGTTCGTTATGACCGTTACGTTTGGATGTCCGAAGCATTCGAGCATTTTGGGAGCGAGGATGCAGATGGAGCAGTCGTTCGTGGGGAAGGTCTTGTCCAGTTGTGCCATCCGGCCACCGATGGATGGCTTCTTCTCCACCAAATAGACCTCGTGGCCGCGATCGCCGAGATCCAGCGCCGCCTGTATTCCCGCGATACCGCCCCCGATTACCAACACGCGTCCCATCTCAGTGCACCTCCCTGACCGCTTCGGCGAGCACGGTAACTAAATCCTTTATCTCGATCTTCACATCGCGGCCTTGCGGGAGTTCACCCAGTTGCGCACACCGCAGGTGCGCCTGACATTTCGGGCATGCAGTCACGAGCAGCTCGCTACCGGTTGCCGTTGCCTCCTCCAACCGGGTCAGCTGCATCCGCCGATGCACACTACCGCAGCCCACCCACGCGTTCGGACCACCACAGCAGTTCGCGATCTCGCGTGCATGTACCATCTCGTTAACGGTAAATCCCGTCTCGTGGAGCAGGTATCGTGGAGCGTCATACACGCCGAGCATTTTACCCAACCTGCAGGGATCCTGGTACGTGACACTTATTCGCTCACGGTCCGCCGGCGCTGAGCCGAGTTGCAGGTCACCGCGCACCACCAGCTCTTGCAGGAGCTCGGAGATGTGCAGCACCTCGAAGTCGAACTCCACGAATTCCGGATATTTCTGCTTCAGTATCCAGTAGCCCTCGGGGCATGAGCAGACCACGCGCTTCGCACCCGTCTCCTTCAGTAGTGCGGCATTGTATCGGGCAAGCGCCCGGAAGGTCTCGTCATCGCCGATCCAGTAGAGGTCGTGCCCGCAGCACTTCTCGCGCTCTGCAATCGCGGGCGTTACGCCGGCACGATTCAGTAAGAAGACCGCATCACGCGGGATACTCGCGATCTCCGCGCCAATGCGCTCAAAGGGTAGATCCACCGCGCATCCAATATCCTTAAAGAGGAATTGATAGAGCGGTGCGCAGCCAGTGAAGTATACCAGTTCACCCCGCGCGCTTGTTTTGAGCTCTTTAAACAGAGCGCGTCTCATCCCGCCATCCACCTCGGTCTGCGACATGATACGTGCCGCTGAGACGAAGAGGTTGCCATGACTCGGGTTCGGCTCGTAGCTCTCAAAGAGCAGCCGCCGGCGCACGCGCCGTATGAATTCAGGGAAATCAACCACCGCGGGACAGATATCCCCACAGCGCCCGCAGGTGAGGCAATCGAAGGCTACCTGCTCCACGTCGTTTGTGAACCCGAAGAGGGCCTGGCCGACCGTAACCCGGGGCGAGAAGGGTTTTGCTTCTGAAACGGGACAGATAGAGGTACATTTACCACATTCTGCGCAGTAATATACCGCGGTATCAGCGATGATGCTCTCTAATTCCTCGGGCGCGTCTTTGGGCCGTTCTACCCGTACCTCGTTCCTGCCCAGGTTCCGCACCTCGTTTACGAACTCTGTAATCTTGTGCGCGAACTTCCCGCCCTCGACTGATGCGAAATATTCAAGGCGCAAACGTTTCTCGTCGATCCCGATGGCTCCCAGCAAGTCTTTAAGCATCTGGACGCGCTGCGCGGCCTTTTCGTTACCCGAGTGGTAACGGCAGTCACCCGGATGACAGGCCGCGATCAGAACCCCGTCAAACCCGCGTTCAAATGCACGGAGCACGAAGTAGGGGTCTACGCGGCCCGCACAGAGCACGCGCACGATTCGTACTCCCGGTGGGTACTGGAGTCTCGTGGCTCCTGACAGGTCCGCGCTCGCATACGCGCATCCGGCACAGCAAAATACGACAATCCGCGGCTCGAAGTCCTCTTCGGTCATGACTGCATACGCTCCTCCTAGGCGATCGCCTCGATCATGGCGATGAACTGTTCCACCGTGGACGTGCGACATCTGATAGCTCGGGCTGGGCACGCAACGGCACAGGCACCGCAACCCTGGCAGATCGCCTCCCTAACGGTCGCGATCGGTAATCCGTCTGATTCCTGCAGGGTGATCGCATTGTACTCACATACCTGTGCACAGAGTCCGCAGCCGCGGCACAGTAGCTCATCCACACGCGCAATCCAGGGATCAAGGGTAAGATACTCGTGTGCGAGGATCGTGCTGCATGCTCGTGAGGCCGCCGCACCTGCTTGCACAATGCACTCATCGAGCGAGGTGGGAAACAGCGCAGAGCCGCAGACCAGGACGCCCCTGGTTGGCGTGTCAACGGACATGAAATTCATCCGTGGTCGTTCTCGTGCTTCGATGAAGAAGCCCTGCTCATTCATGGGAATGCCGAGCAGCTCATGCAAATGCTCATGCCCTGTTGAGGGCACCATCGGCGTGCTGAGCACGATCAAGTCAGGCTTTATCTGAAGTTCTTCTCCCAGAACCATGTCAAAGACCGCGATAATCCCGGCGTTCAACTCTGGTGGGCGGTCCTGTGTGTACCGGACGAAGATCACCCCTTTTTCGCGCGCCTCCTTGTACTTCAATTCCCCTATTCCGTATGTCTTCATCTCCTGGTAGAGCACGAAGATCTGTGCGTCGGGATTACAGTCCTTCGCCCGTATTGCATTGGTTACCAGCTCGATACTGGTGTATTTTGGATACACGCCTTCGTTATGGACCACATCCTGTACCATGACGATAGTGCCTGCGACCGCGGTATCGGCGGCAAGCAGTGCAGAAAACTCGGCCTGCGTGACCACGTTTTTAGCTGCTCCGTAGCCAAGCCACCCGAGAGGAGTAACTGCTTGTGTTCCTATTGCGACGACGACGGCACCACACTCGATTTCCTCGTCACTACCTGCAGTACGTATCCGCGCCGTGAATGCGCCCGGCCGCCCCCACCAATCGGTCAATTCAGCGTTTGTATAAACGGTTACCCGCTCGTTCCTGATCACATCCGCTTTGAGTCGGGCCAAAACATCAGATGCCCGTTCACCTGTTGGAAACGCATAAACCGTGTTCAGGGCGCCGCCCAGTTCAGACGCCTTTTCTAGCAGCGTTACCTCGTACCCGGCAGTTGCAATCTCCAGCGCTGCGGTCATTCCGGACACGCCGCCACCGATAACGAGCGCTCTCGGGATCACCGGGTACCGTTCTATAACCTCTTCGGGCTGATGCCGCACCCGCTCGATCGCCATCGTGATGAGCTCGCCCGCTACCTCGGTCGCAGCCTCGCGAGTATGTACCCAGGCACACTGCTCCCGTATGTTCGCAATCTCCAGCGAGTACGGGGGTAGTCCTGCGTTCGCACACGCGGCACTCAGGAACGATTCACTATCCCGCGGACTGCATCCGGCAAAGACGACCCTGTTCAGATGATGTTCACGCACGCCGCGCGTTATCTTCTCCTTTGCCGTTTCACACGTTGTCAACTCCGTGTCAACGTGCACAACGGTATCGTGGCTCCGCACGCGCTCCGCGAGCACGGCGATATCAACGTTATTACTGATCTCGCCCTCGCAGCCGCAGATAAAGACGCCGATTCGTGGCGCTTCGCCCACCGGGGCATGCTTTTGTGGCGTTTCCGCGTGCTGATCACTGCGCTTCACGAATCGCGCGGCCTTCACCGCCGCCGCACTGCCCTGCGCGACGCTTTCCTGTACTCTCATCGGGCCGTTAGCACAGCCACAGACAAAAATCCCGGGCACACTCGTCTCCACGGGATTTGTGGCACTCGTTGCTGGGTAGCCGAATGGATCTTGTATGACACCGAGAATCTCGGTAAGCTCGTTCAGCGTCTTCGAAGGCAGCAGGCCAACAGCAATCACTACCAGATCAAATGCCTGCTGCTCGATCGTCCCCGCTGCAAAGTTCTCATACTTGAGGAGCAATGGCTCGCCGCTCGGTGTATCCATGTGAACAGGGCTACCGCAAGGAATAACTTCAGGCACGCGCGACTTAATGTAGCGCACGCCGGGGTCGTTCTTGAGCTCCTCCACCAGCTGCTCATCCCGGCCAAAGACCCGCAGATCAATGTAAAAGACCGCGACCTCAACCTGGGGGAATCGCTGCCTGATAATCTTCGCATCACGCGCGGTACAAGCACAGCAAACGGTGGAGCAGAGCTCATTCTCCGTGCAGCGCGAGCCCACGCACTGGATGAAGCTGATTTTACGAACAGGCTGGCCATTTGAGGGCCGAGTCAGCTCCCCGCTCTTCGTTGCGGCCCGCAGCATTCGTTCAAAATCCAGCGTGGTAATGACATCTGGATGGTCAAGATTATAACTTGAGGAAACGTTCTCGAAGATCTCATAGCCCGGCGCCAAAATGATACTCCCAACCGCAAGTACACGGCCGGAGACGGTCAATCGGAAATCGCCCGCCGTGCCCGAGAGTGCTTCTACGGTACCCCCCAGTAAGAGTTCTATGTTTGGATGGTTCTCAACCTCAGCGAGCCACGGCGCTAATCCGATTTTGCATTCTGCGAGTTCAGCCACCTTCCCACCGAGCGTCTGACGCTGCTCGATGAGATACACCCTGAACCCGGAATGGGCGAGATCGAGTGCCGCGGAAATACCTGAAATGCCGCCCCCGATGACCGCAACTCCCATAGGCACTTCTTTCTCAGCCCCCCGTGCAAATAAACTTTTCTGGTTCCGCCCTGCGTCTTACAGGACTCTGCTAGGTACGCGCAGTTTCGACACGCACTTCTTCTTTCTTCTGCTTGCCGATGAGCGCATCGAGAATCGTGATGAATTGCTCCTCCTTGCCATCGGGAATGGACGCACCCGCAGCTACCGGGTGTCCGCCACCGAATCCACCGACTTCTTTCGCTGCGCTTTCCATCGCCGTGGCCAGGTTGATACCCGTCGAGTCCGTGAGGAGCTCTTTGTGGCAGCGTCCGGAGATCTTCGTCTCGACCTGCCGGCCCTCCTCCACCCGGTCCTTTTTATTGAACCCGATCACCGGCTTATCGGTGCAGAGATATTCGGCCACGATGCCCGCCAGTGTACCGGTAACGCCGCCCTCCTGCACATAGAAGTAGTAGAGATTGGTGAGCCCTTTTACCGTGCCCTCTTCGCGCTCCAAGCGATTCAACTCAGAGACGAGTTTTGTCTGGATATTCGCATAGAGCATGGTCGCTTCTTCTCTCAACCGTGCCACACGCAGACAGAGCCCGATTCCGAGCCCGGATTTACCCAGGCGACCGCAGGCGTCAATCACCCGCATCAAATCATAGGCATTCGGGATCACTTCGCACTGCAGGCGATACGTCGTTCCAACCAGCGTGCCTTCGGTGATCCCGGTGTGCTGCGATTCCCGTACGAGCGCCAGGAGCGCTTCAGTCAGCCGTGCTTCCTCATCTTCCGTCAAATCGGTCACCTCTCGAGTGCCCTCGATCTTTACCTGATTCAATAATGCGGCAACCCATTCAGGCTTGCCAGCCAGGGGAGTAAAAGGATCGGTGGACGAGAGCATACGCTCCTGGAGTTGACCATCGCCGAACTTCAGCCCCGTTTTGATCGAAATGATACCTTCGCGAAGCGCCTCGTCCACGATTAGTTTGTTCACACCTGAGCTGAGGTCGAGCTTGTCACCCATCGTGCCGGCGATTGCAAGCCCTGCAAGGTCGATATTACCTGTCTTTTCGCCTGAGAGCCGCCGTGCCACGAGATACGAGAGTCCCGCAGCGCATATGGTGCTTCCGCGTTCGTTGACCAGGTCCCGTGCATCAGCAGCGTTGAGACAGCAGGGATTGATGAGGACTGAAGACGGGGTGCTCAGTACAGGAACGGACGCAGAGGGTGCGTGATGATCAATAACGACCACTGCGCGCTCTTTAAGATGCTCTGCGAGCACATCAGACTGTGCCGTGCCCATATCACAAATCAGTATCAAATCATCGTCCAGGCCCTGAACGAACGAGTCTTCCAGTTTATTGACGATCGTTATGTGAAACTGAATACCCTGTCGCAACAGCGCAGTACACAGAATACCCGCGGAGGTAATGCCGTCTGCGTCGTAGTGCGAAATAACCCGCGCATAGTCGTGCCGGGCGATAATTCTCGCTGCGGTTTCCACGCTCTTCTGCAGTGTTGCCATGAGAACTGAACGAAAGACGTACCGAGAGCAGTCTAAACAATTCGAAAAGAGGAAGCCTTTTCTTAAATAACCCACTCTTTATTCTCGGTCGGGCGGTCGTTCAGCGTACAGGGTCATGGGGCGTGTGGCCTAGCAAGGATATGGCGGCAGCCTCCTAAGCTGCAAATCACGGGTTCGAATCCCGTCACGCCCGTACACGGATCTTCTGCGTGTCCACCACGATGACGTCTTTCACCGCGCTCACGGCATCAAACGGGATGAAGACGTAACCGTCCTCCCCCTTGAACTTGCTCGCGTCCAGCTCATCCGAAGGTCTGACCACGAGCTCGCGCAGCAACCCGGTGCTCGCATCAGCGACGATATTATGCAGCGTGCCCATTTCACTACCGTCTGAGTCCACCACCCGCTTATTGCTCAACTTCAGTACCGATATCTTTCCCATTTTCGGTTCTCCTCTCCTCTACACACATTCACCTTCACACTATATCAACCTTCTTGTTCTATTCCACTAACTAACCAACCACCCGCTCGTCCTCGACGCGTAATTTATGGCGGAGTTTCAGGAGGTGCTTATCCCCGAGTTTGACGAAAAAGGCAGGTTCACCTCGGGTAATGGTTATGCGCTCTTCTTTTCGAATCGCGCGGTAATATTGCCCATCGATGACGAGCTCGGCCGCCTTCTCCTCCAGCAACTGGAAACTGATCTTGCTCTCAATGTCGACGACGGTGGGTCGCGCAGAGAGCTTAAAGGGCGCGATGGGCACGATAATCGCGGCATTCACCCCGGGATCGACGATCGGACCACCGGCGCTCATGGCGTACGCGGTACTCCCGGTCGGCGTGGCGAAGATCACGCCGTCCGCGCGCAGCCGTTCCAGCTCCTCGTTATCAATGAGTATAGCAAAGTGGAGCAACTTCCCGGGTCGTGAGGTAATAGCAACCACTTCGTTCATTGCGTACGGCATCGTTTCCGCTTTGCCGGCGATATGGACGGCGAGCCGCTCCCTGGGCCCGACCTCAAACCCCTGCAGCAAGCTCGTGAGCGTCGTAACGCTGGCTTCCGGCTGCACCTCCGCTAAGAACCCGATGGCACCCGTATTAATACCGAGCACTGGAGTGGTGCTCTTCACCGCGTGCAGAGCCCGGAGAATCGTCCCGTCGCCGCCGACACAGACGAGCAGATCAACGTCCATATCAGCTATGCGCGTTCCCTCCCGTTGCAGCTTTGCAGCCGTCGTCTCGTCGAGGACGATTGAAATCTGATCTTCGAGCGCGGCCACGAGCTGCAGTACCACTGCAAGATCCTCAGATCGCCCTTTACAGGTTATTCCGATCCGTTTCGGCCTCTTGTTGGACATTCATTCCTGAGGGGCGAGCCGGAAAATCGCCTCTGCCAGATCGCCGTTCGTCTCTGTCAATGCCGCACGCGCTTCCTCCTCACTGCACCCGGCCTTCTCCATAACGATTGCCACGTCCTCAGCAGAGATGGTCAGCTCGGGCGCGGCCTCAGCCTCAGTCTCAGCCTCTGCCCGCGGACGCTTAATCGGCGTGCCGGTGATCTGGTACATCTTCGCGCCCTGCGTGTCCATCACGGTGACCGCAGCATCCTCAAAGACGAGTTCATAGTCCGCCGTTCGAATGACTACCAGCTCGACGTCGGTCAGTTCTTCAAGGCTGATACCCAGCTGCTTCATCTGCTGGCTCAAGAGCTTCGGATTCAAGCCGCCGACACCTTTACGAAATCCACCACGCATGGTTATCCTCTCTCCCGTTCGTTCACCTTTTTATTCCGATGAGCAGTACCAGTATGTGTATACCTATAGTAGGTAAAGCATAAACCACGTATCGATATCTTTGTTTGTGCTTGCTAACGGCTGTATGGAGCTGCGTGTGGAGCACGAGGAAAGTAGAGACGAGGATACGTAAGAGCGAGGGGGCCCGTGGTCTAGCTGGTTATGACGTCGCCTTTACGAGGCGAAGGTCATGCGTTCGAATCGCATCGGGCCCATACAACATTTTCTTTCCGAGAAAGAAAACGTACTAAGAAAGAGCCCTTTTCCTGAGGGAAACGGGCGAATAAAGACTGCTGCTGATAAACCTGTTCGCGCGGCGGCGCATCCTCTGTATATTTACCAGCCACATTTATATTTGATATTGAGCAGCAACGTATCGATAAATACGGCCCATGCGGGTCTGAGATCGCGTGGTATGAAATGATTCGTCGTATTCCCAATATAGTAGGCATTTTTGCGAGCGTCTTGTAGTCTGAGCAGAAGCTCTTTCTGAAAATCAGCTTCATGCAGTTTGTAAAACGCCACCATATATCTTATTGCTTCATCCAGCTGTGCTTTATTAAAGTCAAGTTCAAGGCAATAAAACAGATCGTATATGTCTTTCCCTTCCAGCCGATTATAAAGCGCTATGAACTTTCGTGCCATAAGATCTTCAAGTGAATAGACTGTGAAGATTACAGGATGTGTTTCAATGAATGGCGATTTTACTATTATGTCCTCTTTCTTGAGCGCTTCAGTTCGAGTGAGATAAAATTCTAATTGTACTCTATCCCGTTGATCAAATTCATTTGTGTAGTAACAATCGAACCGCAGAGTTCTATGCAGGATTCGCGGTCCATGGACTTCAAAGCCCTTTAGATTTACAACCCGTTCGTTAATTATCTCGATTTTCTCATCCAGCCTTTTATCTGAGATGAGATCAAGATCAATATCCTCTGAAAATCGGCTCACGTTCTTTTTCGCTAAATACACACGATTTATTGCTGTACCGCCTTTTAATACAACATCAGGAAATAGCTCTCGCACTTGTTCCAAAAGTATGGATATCTTCTCATCCTTGGAGAGATAATGCAAACCAAGTCCAGTCTTTCGTGCTACGTATCTCAGAAGTTCTCTATCAGCCATAGTACCACCACGATAGTATGTTCTCTTCTCCGAGGTTGTCCAGCACCATCCATCCTTTATTATATCTTCCACTCGACGTTCCTGAGGGTACTAATTTCGTATTCGTCTTCACATGACGTCTAAACCGTTCTAATCCTGGAATGAGCTTTCCTGTTTCTTCTTTTAGTAACGCCAATACATAGCCAGTCCGCTGCCATAATGAATTAGATGCAAACGCAACGAAATAAGTCAAGAATTCGTCCCAGTCAAGCTCCACATCATAAAGTGCTTTTGTTATTGCTGAGTAACCACCACAGTATTGTGGTTTATAAAAGCAATCAAAGAACGTTTTTGCAAGAGTCGAGATATAAATCCCTTCATGGAAGGTTATTCCAACAGCTCGTTTGCCCATTGCTACTGCTTTAACCGTATAGTCACCTATCTTTTTCTCCCTTGATTTATTCACGGTAACGACGAATATCGTAAACGGCTCGTAGTCTAACAGCTGATAAATCCTGAGTGCAGAAGAGAACCCAATATAGCCGTTATAAAGTGCTAGAGCGACTTTGTAAGGGTTTTTAATGTACGGAACCTTAGAGGGCGTTTCTTGAACTAAATAAACCCCTCTTTTGAGCCGGCGCAGATACCCCTTGGCGCACAGCTGCGAAACGATCTTGTTCAGTTGCGCGGAACTCACCTGGGGGAATTCTCCTTCAAGCTCTTTGGTGGTAACGATATCGCGCGGCGAGAGAGCATGAAAGACCATCTGCTCCTGTTTCCGCAGGTAGATATTTTTGTCCATATATTGGCCTAAAGAAGCAGTATCTTTATAAAATTTTCTATTCACGTTCTTTCATCGAAAGAACCTGAACTAAGAAAGGATTTTTTCCGCGCTTGCCGCGGAAACGGGCGAATAAGGGGAAACACTACAGAAAGAAAACGTACTAAGAAAGAGCCCGTTTCCTGAGGGAAACGGGCGATAAAGAGTGCTGCTGGTCGGATTGGTGCTTGTTCTGTTAGCGGCGATGCTGCGAACCGCCTACGAAGGAGTTGGGTGGAGATGGATAACGAGGAGTATTATCAACTGTTTACCTGAAGTTACAAGAACCGTGAAATGAATCGGAGAGGAACATCATATACACAGCCAGCACGTTTTATATACCCGTGGAGAGATAGACAGCTACATGCATATGCCTGCACTCTGATCCATGACTAGGTGCTGCCTCATGATCTGGTGCGCGCGTGAGTAATCTTTCTTGCGCCATAAGAGATGAGAGACGCTAGGAGAACAGCGCACGTGGGATTTTAAATAAAAGAAGCGTTAAGTATAACACAGCCGAGGTGAAGCCTATGGGAGTTGGAAGAACGGATGAGCGGACTGTGATCGAAAAAAGATTGGAGGTGATCACAGGAGCACGATTGCGAGACAGAAGCAGGATTGAAAAAGCCATTTCAATACAGGACAGATTGAGGGAGAAATCTAAGGGTTGGAATGGTGCAAAGGAAATAAGGAAATGGCGTGAATCACGATGATTATTCTGGATGCCTCTGTAGTGGTGAAATGGTTTTCAGACACTTTCTTTCACCGAAAGAACCTGTTCTAAGAAAGATTTAATAACTTCTTTTGGTAAAGCTTTTCTTTAAAGAAAAGGTTTTGGTACGGTATTGCGAATACCGATGTGCTGCTGGTGGGTGTGATGCTCGTGTTGTTAGCGGCGATGCTGCGAACCGCCTACGAAAGGGTTGGGTGGAGATGGGTAACGAGGAGTATCTTGACTGCTCTACCTGCTCCTAGCTACAGTAAAGAGAATCACTAAAACCCACCGCACGTTTTATATACTCGTGAAGAAGTTAGGAGATGCATGCGTATGCCAAGCCGCGTCATGAGCATTGGCATTATACATTACGATACAGATACGATTACGAACGTACCGAGAAGAAATGTAACTAACCATATTAACGTACAGGGGCGAGTATTTGGAACTGGGAATGCACGTGAAAAAAAAGTAAGAGCGCTAATGGGATAG
Organism: Methanomicrobia archaeon; assembly: GCA_016928455.1. GTDB lineage: Archaea > Halobacteriota > Syntropharchaeia > Alkanophagales > Methanospirareceae > JACGMN01. The sequence continues at coordinate 1,340 of JAFGKP010000092.1, read as the reverse complement.
TGAGCGTATGAAAAAAATAGATGAGATTAAGAAAAAATTAGAATTGCACAAAGAGGAGTTGAAGCAGAGGTATTGCATAAAAGAACTAGGTATATTTGGTTCTTATGTGAGAGGAGAAGAAAGGAAAGACAGCGACCTTGATGTGCTTACTGAATTTGAAGATGGAGCTAAGATCGGGCTTTTAGAGTTTATAAGTGTGGAGAATTATCTCAGTGATTTGCTGGGAGTAAAAGTAGATCTTGTGGAGAAGTCAGCACTGAAGCCACGAATAGGGCGGCACATTTTGAACGAGGTGGTTTATCTATGAGAAGGGAGATAGGCGATTATATTCAGGATATTATTGATTCACTGGATAAGATTATGAAATTTGTTGAAGGCATGTCTTACGATGATTTTGAGCATGATGACAAGACGGTTTTTGCGGTAGTAAGAGCTTTAGAAATAATTGGTGAGGCAGTTAAGAATATACCAGATGAAGTAAGGGAGCGCTATCCTGAGATCCCATGGAAAGATATGGCTGGGATGAGAGACAAATTGATACATTCGTATTTTGGATTGCGGCTCGAGCGGGTATGGGAAACGGTGCAGGAAGAAATCCCACCATTAAAGCCGTTATTTGAGCGGATAGAGAACGATTTGGAGAAATAACAGGAACGTGGGACGTGCAGAAGGATCTTTATAGCTTCACGGTCCTCTGATCATCTTCTGCGAGAGCACCCAACTCAACGAGCTGAGAAGGTCGACGATGGCTGGAATGCGCGTTGTATGCGAATAGTGGAAGTGGAGATGGCGAATCGAATGACTTTGAACCCTTCTCCGCTTGTTCGATGCAGCATAGCAAGTTATATATCTCGTTAGTAATGATAGGAGATGCATGCGTACGTATGCCAAGCCGAGTCATGAACATTGGCATATTAGGCAGCGGCTACGTCGGCACCGTGACCGGAGCGGGTCTTGCGGAACTGGGTAACGCGGTTACTTTTGTGGATCTTGACCACGAGCGGGTCGCAGCGCTGAACCGTGGAGAATCACCGATCTTCGAACCCGGACTGGACGAACTCCTTGCGAAAAACCGGGGACGGTGTCACGCAACGAGAGATTTCGAGCGGGGGAGAGAAACTTTTAACTATTTCGAGAGCGAACTAAAAATCATGTCAGTGGCGAAGAGTGAGTTGGTGCCGATCATTATTATCAAGGAGATCTTTGAGCAAAAGCGGGAGCTTGAACGGATACTTCAAAAGCACAAGGTGAAAGAGCCAGAAGAGATAGAAAAAGGGATAGAGGAGGGGAAATTGCCGGAACACCCGTCCTATGAGGATTTTTTATCAGCCTTAGCCTTG
>JAFGKP010000091.1 GCA_016928455.1 Methanomicrobia archaeon | reverse complement strand
GACTGCGTGGACAGGCCCGCGCCGTCCAGGCCTTCGATGACGATGAAACATCCCTCTTTGGCGGTCATTACGCTGCCTCAATAATTTGATTTGATCTGCTGGAGATGAACGGAGTCTATTATCCAAATTGCGATTTGGATACTTAAAGTACCGCGTTTGAAAAACAATCGTTCAAACATTGGGAAGTACATCAAGCGGTCATCGCCATGGAGACCGGTCGTCCAGTCGTAACCTGCTCGCCTTCACTTTACACTTGTTCGGAGTGTGTATTCTTGCCTGTATGTGTCTATAACCCTGGTTACCGCACCTCATCCCCGCCATACCGCATCCGATCAAGCAGCTCCTGGCGCTTGCCCGCGTTCCAGCCGCTCACCGCCTGCAAATAGCCCGTTATGCGCGAGATATAATCGAGATTGTCCGAGTTGCACTGCTCACACAGCTCTCGCAGCCCCATCGTGACATGCGCGCAGTCCTTACAGACCGTCATATCCTTGGTAAAGGCGAAGTAGCCCGTCTGCGTGTTCTTTGCGATCTTCATCGCCAGACTCTTTACGCCGCGTGGATCGGGATATCCCTCGCCGAGGAAGATGTGCATAATGTTCCCACCATCCACGATGGGGAAGAACCGGTGCTCGATTTCGATTCGCTCGGCCAGTGCGATCTTCGCGGCGGGGGGAACGTGCGTCCCGTTCGTGTAGTAAATAGGCAGATCACGCGTCTCGTGGATCCGCGCCAGCGCGCCCTCAATATCGCCCTTCACCACGCTCAGCGCGTTCTCCCTGAACTCCTGGTTCAAGAGATCAGCCACGGCGAACCGCTGCACCACGGTCTCTGCGGGCGTGCGTGAGAAGCTGATCGTCATACCTTCACGCTGCGAGAGCTGCTTTGCATACAGCTCCATCACCGTCATCGCGTGCACGGCGAGCCGTAACGCGCCCTCGTCCTCATGCAGCTGCTTCCCGTAATGGTACTGCACCATCTCGTTGATGCCTGCCACACCGATGATATACACGAGCTCATCGAGATGAACGGCCATTGAGCCCTTCTCGCCCGTATGCGGATCCTTTGGCTGCTGCGTTGCGAACGGCATCCGTCCGCTCTCGACGATCTGTTGCATCCACCGTTTCTTGATCTTCAGCACATCGACTGCGCGGTCCATCAACCGCTTCAGCTCGGCGAACAGCCGCTCGTCGTCGTGATCCGCCCGATACGCTGCCCGCGGGCAGTTAATCGTGATCACCTGCCAGCCGCCCATGGTGAAGTGTGCCCCGTTCCTGAAGTACATCTTGTCCTTGAAGTCCTCATCGTCCGGTGAGGTCTTGAAACTGTACGCGCAGCACTGGTAACAGGACACACCTTCGCCCGCGCCGCGGTATTCCGGTATCTTATTATCGAAATATGGTGACCCGTACTTCGCGGTCAGCTGGAACGCCAGGTCATAGAGTTCAGAATACGTGGGCAAATCCGGATGCTCGGTATTGAACGGCTCGTCCTCTGTCAGGAAGAATGGCTCGATCGCGATCTCAGGTTTCGGGAAGTTGAAAGGCTTGCCCCAGTAATCGCCCCGCAGCATCACGCTCATCAGCGCCTTGAAGGCCAGCCGCACCTCACGCTCGTATTCACCGTAGGTCCTCAACGGCGCCCGTTCGCCGTCCCAGACGGCACCCTTGTACACCACGGGCTTATCTTTCCAGATCTTCGGCACGCCGGGCGTGAGCTGTACCGAGGAGAAGACCAGCTGGCCGCCGCGCGCCACCTGCATCTGTGTCATCTCGTAGACGAACATCTGCATCAACTGCTCGATCTCTTCATACGATAAGCCTTCCAGGTAGGGCGCGATGAACGTGAGGAAATTAAAGAAGCCCTGGCCGCCCGCGAAGTTCGTCTGCGCGCTCCCTAATATCTTAACCGCGTGCAGGATCGCCACCTCTGGCTTCTTCGCAGGGCCCGCGACAGAGGCCTTCGTGCCCGATCCATCAGGCATCAGGCCATAATAGAAGAAATACCGCAGGTCCCAGTCCTGGCAGAACCCGCGCGTGCCGAAATACTCAAGATCATGAATGTGCAGATCGCCGCTGAGGTGCTGATCAGCGAGCTTCGGCGGCAACAGCAACAGATACTGCTCCTTACAGATCTTGTCCGCCTTCTTCTTGTGCGAGGTCTCCGCGTTCTCCTGCAGATTCGCGTTCTCGTTTGCCTCAAAGCCCTCGCCAACGTCGATCAGATGCGCGTCGTAGACCGGGGTACCCACCCGGGTGCAGACGTTCCGCCATTCCTGCTCCTTGTACTCCTCCAACAAGATCTGGTTCACGATCTCACGCACGAGCGCGCCCGAGAGCTGCGAGATGCCCATCACCTTGATCCGCAGCTCCGCCTCTCTCGCGATTTCACGCGCCGTCTCCTCGTCAATCGAGGGCTTACCGTAAAACTTCGCACCCAACGTGGTCTCACGGAGAAGCTGCTTCACGATCGCTTCTCGATCCCACTCCACGATATGCCCGTCGCTGGTTCGCACCTTCGGAAAACGTAATCGCATCCCGTCCAGCGTGGTCTGTACCGAGCCATTCTCGATGCCAAAAAGTCGGTTCATGCTCCTCCCTCTTCTTTTAACGCTGCAATTAGCATATCCTTCCGCAATACATCACCGTCAAACAAGACCTCTGAGGTGAAAAACCGCGATCCGATCTGTACGACGGGGGTAATCAGCGTAAAGACGCCCGCCATTCGCAGCTCGGTCAGCGCCTCCGCTGTCGTGATGTCCACCTCCTCAACCTGCTCGCCCTCAGCTGCCAGGAACGCCTTAACGACCTTGCAATTCGGACACACTTTCGTTGCATAAACTTTTATACCCATCTTCTTCCACTCCACCGGGTGACCGTAGAAAGCTAAAGACTATTGGAGATATGGTTGTCGCTCTACCCTTATAAAACCCTCGGTCGCATCCTGTTCTGGCGCTTATAGGCGTTAAATTCTGACAGACGTTTGTTGGAAAACTTTTTTGCCCACCTCTTCTATTCCACCGCATGACCAGAGAAAGCTGAAGACTATTGGAGGACCATTGTCGCTCTACCTAGTAAAACGTTCGGCCGCACCCGGTTCTGAGCGTTAATAGCCGTTAAAATCTGTATTTGGGCTAAAAATAACGTTTTTTAAAGCAAATCGGCTGAGACATATCCGCTCCCATAGGGGGAGTAACCGTTGTGATCCGGAAAAGAGCAGCATCGCCTCGAGCATTAGCGAAACGACAGGTCCCCGAAACGAACCACGTGTAAATACAACACCAGTATAAGCACACACCTGACCAACGACTGCTGGAGATGCAGGGAAGCCAGGGCCCAGATTCGAACTGGGGTGTAGCTGATCTGCAGTCAGCCGCGTAGCCGCTCCGCCACCCTGGCCCACTCACTCCTATTGATTTGATAGCGCTGAGTCCTAAAAATAGGTTATGTGCCTGGGTTCCACTACCGTGGTTACTGCTCTTGCAAAAGAGAATAAGAAGGTGAGGAAAAGGGCAAACGCACTTGCAACTCTGATTTCATCTGAGCTTAGCGAGAGTGTCTGGTGTGGACGTTAGTAGCTGCGGGCTAAAAATCTCGGTTTATCACCTCGAGTCTCACACCCCAGCCCTATCAAACCGCTCTTC
>JAFGKP010000090.1 GCA_016928455.1 Methanomicrobia archaeon | reverse complement strand
GAGATGACAGGTGGTGAGAATCAAGCTCAGGACCACGACCTTGCCGCGGAAATCGTTGAGGCTGAAGGTCCTGCCCTCGACGCTCGTGAGCGTAAATGCTGGTGCCATGATCGCGCCCGCCGGTACTCCCGAGGTCGCCGGTGAGCTGAGCGAGGTGGGATATTTCTGCTTCCAGGCGTTCATGCCGCCCGCCATCGTATACACGCGCGAGAAGCCATGATGGACGAGGAGATCGCCAGCTAGCCTGCTTGAAGTACCCGCCTGGCAGTACGCGATGATGATCTTCGACTTATCCAGTTTTTCGATCGCCTGCTCGAACGAGGCGGTATTCACGCTCAAAGGGATGTTGATCGCGCCCGGGATATGCTCCGAAGCGTACATCTGCTCGGTTCGAGTATCCACGAGAATGATCTCATCCGGATTTTGCTGTAACATACTGTGCACCTCATCGACCGTGACCTCGATACGCGCTCCGAGAGCGAGCATTGGGAAGAGCAGGGAGAGGAACAAAAGCGCTATGACCACTAATCTTAAACATACGTTACCGCTTTTCATGATGGTTGATCTCGCGATAGAATCTGTCACGGCACCTTATAAAGATAGAGGTCACAGTGTGGTTTCATCCTGAACTAGCTAACAGTAATTACAGGCTTGTCACGAGGAAAACCCACCATACTCTCCCGTTCGATCCAGTATGCTCTTAGCCGTGACAATACCTGCTCCTTATGGGCTGCAAAGGTGCTGGTTGGTATGCACACCATCAGTGAGTCGCCATTCTGGATGACGCCCGGCACGGTGGATCTGCGTGGTACGCTCCTCGATTCTGTAGATGGAGCGGAACGTTCTCCCCGAGCCCGTAAGATCGGGGTTAGAGGAACTCCCGGAGGAAGTACAGGCCGACGAGAATGAGGACGAGTCCACAGGCACGGTTAATATACGGCATCAGCGCCTTCAGGCGATCCAGCATAGTCCGCTTCGCGGTGCCTGCCAGGAGACTGACGGCGATCATCATGCAGCCCATGCCCAGCGAGAAGACGAGGAAGACCAGGATCGCCTGCACCGCGCCGCCCGCGGCCAGGCCGGCGAAGATGAGTGCTATGAAGACCGGGGCCTGACAGCCCATGACCGCGAGTCCGTAGCCCGCACCGTACATCACGAGACCTGAGTCGCTCGATCGCCTACCCAGCTTCGCGGCATATACGGAGAGCAGTCCCTCGAATTTGGCGAAGACGGCTATACCCGACGGCCCGAGGAGCATCAGGAGCCCGAGTACGATGATCGCCACTCCCACAACGGGCGCGAGATACGATAGGTACGATTTCACCACTGCCCCACCCAGCGCAACCGCGATTCCGATGAGCGCGAAGACCCCATTAATGCCACTGGCTGCCGCGCTGCCCGCTTTCAACGAGCTGCGCAGGGTGGTGCCACCCTCAGTTCTCCCCAGATAGTAGCTGATGTAGCCGGGGAGAAGCGGGAAGGCGCAGGGCGCGAAGAAGCTGAGGAGCCCGGTGAGAAATGCCAGGGCATAGAGGCCGAAGGGAATAGTGCTGGTTTCTGCCGGGACTCCCGACACTCCTGGCTCTACGGGAACGCTGGCGCCGGCGCGGTCGACCTCAGCGATCAGGTCTGCGGTGGATACCCGGGCTGACTTCTCATAGCTGATATACCCCTGGGGATCGATCACCATGAGTGTGGGGATGTAAAACCCCTGGTACTTCTCCCAGACACGATCAGTATCAATCGCAAAGCGCCAGTCTGCAGCATATTGCTCCTTGAACGCTCGCAGCTCCGCTTCATCCTCGGTGGGATCGACGGAGATGGTGATGATGACCACCTCGGGCCGCGACTGCCTGAGCTGGCTGAGCTCCGGCATCTCCTCCTTACAGACCGGACACCAGGTCGCCATGAGATCCAGCACCACGACCGAGCCGCGGAAGTCGCTGAGGTTGAATCTCATGCCCTCGATGCTCGTCAGTGCGAACGGTGGCGCTTCTAGACGAGCTGCACCGGCGACCGGGGAGCAGGCAGTTGCCGCGAGCCCGATAAGCATGAGCACGAGGAGAACGAGCACGGCTCGGTGCGTCGATTCCAGCACGGGTACCGCAACACTGCGAGAACGATCCTGCATGTTTCCTTGTCACGCCTCCAAGTAATATGATAGTACATAATACTCTGACTATCCTGACAGTGCTCCAGTAATGAACGGCCGTTTGCAGGTGCGTGTGATAGGATACATGAGTTCTTCTGGATCGGTATGGTGTTCACACAGGCCTCAGCATCTGGCGCACGTGCTCTAGCTGCTCCTTCAGGTCCCGGACCTCATCTTCTGCTCTGTGCGCCAGCTCGTGCTCGAGTGCCTCGATGAACCGGAGCACCTTGCCCTGATCTTCTGCAACGGCCGTGCTCAGTTCCTCCCGCGATTTCTCCGGGTCCTTGACCATCGCGTTGAGCGTCTGATCAATGGGGAAGAAATACCGCTTGAAGATCTGCAGGTGGCACGCCTGTATCTCCGCGGCTATCTGCTCAAGAGATTCAGACCGGTCGAGCACACCGACGGCGCATATGCGCAGCTGCCGCAACATCTCAAGAAATGAAAACTCGCGATCCAGAAGTGCATTGAGTTCCTTCCGCTCTTCTGACTTTGTCATGTTCGTGGATACAGGCTCGACTCTGTATGAAAAAGGATGCAGTACGGCAATATAAACTTTCCACGGTCGCTCTGCGCAGTTCTGGCAGGGTGGTACGGCTCCAATCAGGGAAGAACGCAGGCAATCGTAACGTAACGCGCTTTTCACTTGAAATTACCACGAGCCATCACCTATAAGAGGAAGGATAAATGATTGTAACATAGTATACGAAAGGAGGTGAAGAACCATGCGAACTGTAAGAAGATGGAGCGTTCACGGCGTCGGGATGCTCATGCTTATGCTCATGGGGGCGCTTCTCGTGCTCGCGCTCGTCACTGCTTCGGACACGGTCGGCGCGGAAGCCGCGGCAGACCAGGAGTTCAGTGCGTGGTATGCCACCACCATGGAGAAGGTGGAGGTTGCGACCAACCAGATGGCTACTGCGATCGAGAACTTCGACTGCATGACGGTCGAGGCCTGGGCGAGCACCGGTTACAACGACGCAACCAGTGCACTGGGCGAGCTCGACGGCTACTCGGTCTCTGCAGAGCTGCAGCCCGTTCAGCAGCACCTGAAGCTGGCTCTGGAGCAGTACAAATCCGCGTGCTACTATACTGAGCTCGGAGCGATGCAGTACGATGCCGATTATTTAGAGCAAGCTGCGGGTCACGTGAAGAGCGCGGTCACCCATTTTGAGGCGGTTGATGCGTCAGGGCTCCTTCCACCAGCACCGTTATCCGCCCTGAATCGCCTGAGCGGTGATCTGGAGCATGCCACGCAGGTCCTGCGCGGTGCACAGCAGCCCGGTGCGAGCGCAACGCCAACTCACGAGGCACCCGGCTACGGCGTGCCTGCCGTGCTGAGTGGCCTGCTGCTGGTCACGGTATATCTCGTGCACCGAAGGGCAAGCCGGTAACGTCACTCTTTAACGCTCAACCCGCGCTTCTTTTTTTTGGGGGGGGCGGCCTTTGACGTTACACCTCTGCACGGTACCCCATGATCTTCTTCACTTCACGATCACGCGGTATGATGCGACCGGTGCCGTCCGTGCATGGTAGATCAAACTCGAGAGTTGCGCGCTTTCTTACGTTTGGCGAGGTCGTCAAAACCGAAAAGCTTTTATAGTACGCTGAGGAATCGAGAAGTAGTTAAAGGAGGTAAATAAAGAGGAGAAAGAGGTGAAATAATGGCGGCTAGAATGAATTCTATAGGAAAAAGTAACGGTATTAGACTGTCAAGACGGACGTTCACCAAATTGAGCGCCCTAGGGACTGCAGCAGCTCTCAGCGGCATCAGCAGTGTCAGTGTATCCGCAGAGCTTGAGGGACTGATAGCGCCTGCGAGTGCCTCCCCCGAAGAAGCCGGTGTTAGGCTTATTAAATCCAACTGTACACACTGTGCGGTGGGCTGTGGGTTCCACGGCCGGTGTGAGAACGGCGTCTGCACCGGTATCGAGCCCTGGTTGGAGAATCCGATCAATACCGGGTCGATGTGCTCCAAAGGTACCTCAATTTCCGAGATCCTGAACTCGGAATTGCGGCTAAAGCATCCGATGAAGAAGACCGGGGGCCAGTGGGTGCAGATCACATGGGCAGCGGCGCTGGACGAGATCGCGAACAAGATGAAGGAGATACAGGCACGGGACGGGCCTGACTCGATCATGTACATCGGCTCAGCAAAGACGAGCAACGAATCTTGCTACCTGTTCCGGAAATTCGCGGCATTCAACGGCACGAACAACGTCGATCACCAGGCGCGAATTTGTCATTCCACGACGGTTGCGGGGTTAGCGAACACGTGGAGCTACGGTGCGATGACCAACCCGTGGAACGATATGCGCCACTCGGGGCTGATCATGTTCTTCGGCGAAAATGCGGCTGAGTCACATCCGGTGGCGATGCTGCATATCCTGGAAGCAAAGCGGCGCGGTGCGAAGTTCATCGTCTGTGACCCGCGATTCACGAAGTCCGCGGCAGCGGCAGATCAGTGGGTGCGGTTCAGATCGGGCACGGACATTGCGTTACTGTGGGCCATTGCGAACGTGATTGTGAATAACAACTGGCACAACACGGACTTCATCGAGAAGCGCACGTACGGGTTTGACCAGTGGTGGGACGTGGTCAAGAACTACACCCCGGAAGTGGTGGAGGACATCACCTGGGTTCCCGCAGCTACCATCCGGCAGCTCGCGTATGACTGGGCACACCCACCGCAAGGTGAAGGCACTGCGGCCTGTATCTGCTGGGCGATGGGCGCCACGCAGCACACTGTGGGCACGAATAACATCCGGGCAATGGCGTGTCTCGAGTTGCTCTGTGGCCATGTGGGCAAACCAGGCGGCGGCACCAATGCCTTCCGCGGACACGATAACGTGCAGGGCTCGACCGATATGTGCGTGCTTTCGCACTGGCTACCGGCGTATTACGGGCTTACGGAGAAGGCATGGAGGCACTGGGTTACCGTCTGGAACATGCATGAGCCGATCACGTATGAGGAGCTGAAAGCGAAGTTCGCGGAACATCCTGCTGGCAGCGGGAACTCACTGATGCATGTGAGCGGCATTACCGTCTCGCGCTGGTATGAAGGGGTGCTCAACCGCGAATACCCGATCGCACAGCCGAACCCGATCAAGATGGTCTTTGTCTGGGGACATTCGCTCAACTCGATCACCGAGATGAAGCGGATGAAGGAGGCGATGGAGAAGGTCGAGCTGCTCGTGGGCGTGGATCCACATGCGACGATCGCGGCATCGCTCGCAGACCGACCTGACGGGATCATCATCTTACCGGCGTCAACGCAATTTGAGCAGGAAGGAAGCTGCAACAATAGTTCACGAGAGACGCAGTGGCGGAACAAGATCGTCGAGCCGCTCTACGAGAGCAGGCCGGACGGATGGATCATACGCGAGCTTGCAAACCGGCTCGGGTTTGGCGCGCACTTCACCTATGAGGATGCGTCCCGAGCCTCAAGCGATTACCAACGCATGGTCAGCCCTGAGCAGGTACTCGATGAAATTAGCCGTGGTTCGAACATCATCATGATGCGGAGAAGTGCAAACCGGCTCAAGGCACAGCAGCTCCAGTGCGCGACAGACTGCAGCGTCTTCTCACCTGAGGATCTACAGGCGAAGAGCGGCCCCTTGACGGGCGAATACTGGGGATTACCCTGGCCCTGCTGGAACGACCAGCATCCCGGAACGCCGATTCTGTACCGGAACGATATCCCGATCTGGGAAGGCGGTAACGAATTCAGGCCCCGGTTCAGAGCGACAGGCTCGACCGCGGGGAATCCGATCTCAGACGATGGCGTGAGCCAGTTAGGTGCATCATACATCGGGCCGGGCTATGACCAGAAGAACTCAGATGGGACCGATGGTGATGGGTGGATCTATGAGATAGATGCTGATGAAGCGTTCAAGAACTTGCTAAACCAGAACATCTGTCCGTCGGGAGCAGGGAGAGCGCGATTCAGAGCCTGGGACCTGCCTGATCCGGTGCCGGTGCACCGTGAGCCGCTCGAGAGCCCGCGACCTGATCTTATCGATAAGTATCCGACCTACGATGACGTGACAAACCTCTACCGTCTCCCAGTTCTGTATAAGACGATCCAGCAGCAGCGGAAGAACCTCGTGAACGAGGGCTATCCCTTCATCCTCACGACGGGACGGCAGGTGGAGCACATGGGTGGCGGCGCGGAGACGCGGTCATGCCATTACCTGGTGGAGCTCCAGCCCGAGTGTTATGCAGAGATCCATCCCACCGTCGCGATAGAGCTGGGCATCAACCACTGGGACTGGGTCTGGGTGGAGACGCTCAGAGGCCGGTGCAAGGTGCGGGCGTACGTGACGGAGCGCGTGAACGAGGGTGTGATGCGGGGCGGCAAGCGGGTCGAGGCAACGATCTTCATCCCATACCACTGGGCGGGTTGGTTCGAAGGGCAGTCTTATGCGAACCGCTGGCCCGCGGGAACGGAAGAGCTCGCCTACGGCGATTCCGTAAACATCATCTGCGTCGATGGCTATGATCGGTCAACAGTCATGCAGGAGACGAAAGCGTGCTTGTGCAAGGTGTATAAGGCATAGGAGGAGAAAAAATGGCAACCTACTATAAGTTCCTGAACGTAATCGAGAAGTGCATCAACTGCGGCGCGTGCTTCGCGATCTGTAAGGATCAGAACAAGGTACCCCATGGGACCGCACGCGTGCAGATCGTGACCATCAATGAGGGGAAGCCAGGCGAGAAGAACATACCTGTTTCCTGCATGCACTGCACGAACCCACCCTGTGTGGCGGCCTGCCCGGTGAAGGCGATCGAGCAGCGCACCGTGAAGGATTGGCAGGGCAAAGACGCCGTCGTCGTTACGGTCGACAAGCACAAGTGCATCGGCTGTGGCTACTGCGGCTGGGCATGCCCGTTCGGCGCGCCTCAGTATCCGCACGGCCTCGAGGGCGATCTTAAGGAATGGGAAGGGATCATGGACAAGTGCACCATGTGCGTGGTACCCTTCGTGCCACGAGCGGGCGATCTGCAAGCGAAAGCGCGTTGTGGGCTCTTCTGCTCGACCAAAGCACGGCTGGGTGGCGATATCACGGAGATCATGCCTCAGTACACAGAAGCCAAATCACACAACACGATGGCCTATCAAGAGCGTCCCGGTGTACTCTAGGGGGAGGGAAGCGAACAAATGAGTAGTGCAGCTATCTCGTATATGATCTTTACGGTCTTCAGTCAGTTATCAGTCGGCGCGTTGATCGCAATGGTAGTCGCGGACTTTCTCGCCAAGGACAATGACCAGGCGAAGTTCTTCGAGACCGGGGCATGGGTGAGTGTCCCGGTCGCGGTTATTGGTCTGATCGGCATCCTCTCGCACGAGGCACGACCGATACAAGCGATGATGACCATGACCAAGAACGTCGGCACCTCGATGTTGAGTAACGAGGTGCTGGCGTTGACCATATTTGTCATCCTGGCGGTGATCTACACGATCCTGTGGGTCTTGCACCCCGACTACGGTAGTCTCAAGTGGTTCCCGATCTTTCCAGCGATAGTCGGCAAATTCGTTAAGCTCAGAAAACCGCTCGGAGTACTCGCAGCTATCGTCGGCCTGGGCTTCCTCTACGTCAGCGCCGCAGCGTACATGATGTACCAGTTACCTTCGTTGAACATAATCACAACACCGATGTTCTTCTACGTTACCGCGCTCCTTGGCGGATTTACTGCGGTCGCAGCAGTACTCTCAGTGAAGTACCTGGTGAAGAAAACGAACGAAGAGTCCCTGTCACGTATGCTCTGGATTACGATGGTGGTCGCGCTGGTGATGCTCATCGTGCTCATCGCTGCGCTCATCATGCAACCCGGGTTGTTGGGGGCTGCCGAGACAGAGTACGCTCTGGTCGCACGACACGAGACGCTTGATCTCATGCAAACAGGCGAATACGCCACGATGACTATGGCACGCTGGGCACTCGGGGTGGGGCTCGCACTCATTCTGACCATCGTGCTGGCAGTACCACTGAAGAAGAAGAATATGGCAATGGCAGCAATGATCGTCGTGGTGCTCTTCATCGTCGTGCTCATTGGCGAGCTGATGGGTCGGTATGTCATATTTGGCACGAACGTGCCGATGGGGCATGTCCTCCCGAACATCGATGCATTTTATAGCTCGATCGGGCTGTAAGTGCAGGTACGAACGAACCGAAACCGAAAAACGGGTTGTGGGATAACCACACCCCCTCTCTTTATTTTTTCACTCTTTTTGCCTGAGTATACTTTTTCGTTTTTACCCAGCTTCAGCGGAGACTCGAACAGAGCAGGTGCCACTCTGCGAATAACGGTTGATGTTCGGCACGTTGAGCGAGCAGTATGATCTCCCCGGGTTTATTTAGTATGAGATAACGTGACCAGGGAAGCACACCGTGATGATCCTAGCTCCCGGCAGGGTTGCGGCGGACTACTCACAGAATAAAGCAGCGATCTTACGTTAAGTTTAGAAGCTCTCGCTGATCCGAATTTCCCAACACGAAGGCGTCAAACGCACCTTCCTCAATCCAGCAATCGTAGCTCCAAACAGGCGAAGTGTCTTTTTCCTGCTCTTCAAAAAAGAGGTCGAAGATGAATAGGGGTAGTACGAGGATACGAGACCATTTCACCTCATTTGTGCGAGACTTCATGGTGTCTCTGACCGCTCGAGATAAAACCGCCAAACTGAGCTGCAACAGGTAGGTAATTATGGCGCTCCACGTGACATCTCACGAGCGCTAACGACCGTCAGGCGGATTAGTGAACTGAATACTACGGCACAATACGGTGTACTGATCAGGCAGTAGTCTTGGTGGGGCTTCGTTTTCCTCGTTACGATCTCAGTCACGGAAAAACGACCGCTCAAATACCTGGCTAACTTACTGGGCGGACGCGTTCATCTTTGCCTGAACTTCCGCTTTCAACTGCTCGTCGCTCTTTCCCTCGGTACTGATGCCCATGTATTTGGCGACTTCGCGTATATTGACCTCCCCGCTCTTCGTCCCTTGTTTCGCCGCGATCTTTACCTGCTCAGTCTCTTCTCCGACCACAGAATCCTCAAATTGCTTCAAATTCAGCTCAGATTCACGTTTCGCCTTCTTGAACTCGCCCATTGCCTGGCCAAAGGACCGAGCAAGCTGCGGCACCTTCGCGGCTCCGAAGAGCAGGACGATCACTAAAATGCCAATCACCAGTAGTTCGCCACCACCAGGCATCCCGAAGAACATCATTCCGACCGTCATTTCTTACCTCTTCCTCATCTTTACTGATGACGTGAGCATATATAAATAGTACCGAACGAGCGAATAGCATGCGCTCGTGCGCGCTCTCTTGGTACTCATCGCTCTAGGCGGTATGGCGAATTACTGGTGTCTTCGGCCGATAAGGCGGGTGAAGAGCAAGCCAAGCTCAAAAAGCGCAATGGCGACGACCGCCATGATCATCGAAACGCCTGTCGGGTCGGCCACGATGAAGAACATGATACCGACCATGAGCCCGTAAAAGATGAACCGCTTGTCTCGCAACCATTCATGGGTCACTAACCGCAATTTGACAGCAAGGATCATGACAAACGGTATCTGAAAGATCATGCCGAAGCCCACGCCGGTGTACAGGATAAGCGAGAAGATCCGCTTGGTCGAGAGTGCCACGGCAGCGACGTCGCCGGAGTACGAGATGAGGTAGCTGATGATCCAGGGGAGCACGAAGAGATAGGCGAACGCCGCGCCGAGCGCATAGCAGCAGACGGAGGGAATGACGACGAGCAGAAAGAATTTGCGCTCAGACGGGTACAGCCCGGGCCTGATGAACGCGAACGTCTCGAAGATGATGAGCGGTATCGTCACGGAGAGCGCGAAGAGGAATGAGAGCAAGAGCCGCACGCTCATCCATTCGATCGGGCTGTAGACGAAGAGCGACATCTCTTCCGGGAAGAGGTTATGGAACAGAAGTAATCTGAGGACAAGGTTCGAGAAGGGGAACATGAGTACCGTCGCGATACCGAACGGAATAATAATATGGACAAACCGTTCTCGAAGCTCAATGAGGTGCTCGAGTATCGGCAACTCTTCGTCTCCTATCGGCCCCTCGAGATTCTGGACATCCTCTGTCGTTCTCGGAACAGGTCGCCGTATCCGCTCCTTCATTTCCGCATCCACTCTCGCCTCAACTCGTCTAGGGCAAGCCGCTCAGGCTCGAGCTCTAGCGTCACCGTAAGCTTTTATCGCCGGTATGGTATATCCCTTAGATATTAGGAGTGCAAAGAAGAAAGAAGATGGCGAGCATCTACGAGGAATTGGGCTATATTACGGAATCGCTCAAGAAGAAGCTCATACCCATCTTCGCAGTCATCTTCGCTGGGTTTATCGTTGCCTATTACTTACTGGATCCCGTGCTTCTCCGGATGAAGGAAGATCTGCTCCCTGAAGGTGCGAAGCTCATTTACATCTCGCCGGTGGAGGTGATCATGCTGAAGTTGAAGATCGCGTTCATCGTGGGGCTTGTGCTTGCGATTCCGCTCATCTGGCACTACATATATCAGTCCTTGAAGGTACGGTTTGGGCTCAAAAGCCCAGTGAAAAAGTCACAGCTGATCATTCTGGTGACCTCAGCCGTCTCGCTCTTCCTCCTCGGCATCTGCTATTCCTACTTCCTCATGTTACCGCTCTTGCTCAAATATCTCTATCTGATGTCCGCAGCCTCGGGCGTAGCCGCTACCTACTCCATCTACGAGTTTATTTCTTTCGTCATCCTGCTCACGTTTATCCTCGGTATTTCCTTCGAAGTCCCCATCGTTATCGTCTTTGCCGTGAAGGCAGGGCTCGTCCAGATCGAGACACTGAAGGAGTACCGACGGTACGTTATCGTGGTTATGTTCGTGCTCGCGGCGATTTTTACGCCGCCGGACGTCTTGAGTCAGCTCATCGTTGGGTTCCCACTGGTCATCTTTTATGAGGTCGGGATCCAGGTCGCGAGTTTCCTCAGCCGGAAACATGTCGTGACAGCGTCACCGCAAGCCGCTTAGGTATTTATCATGTGCGGCTCCAGCGCTCAGAACATACTGCTCGTGTGAAATGGTAACCAATCCTTTGGTTCACCTTTTACGTATCGGCAGTGAATCACGGATCGCCGCGGCCAGAAGCGGTAAAAGGCGTAAACTACGCTTCGACGCCGGCCAGTCCAGCTGCACCTTCTCGTGGGTCACGGACTCAAAGAGCGCATCGAACTCCGGCTTCAAAGCTCGTAACCGCTCTTGACGCAGCGAGTGGTTATCGAGCGCCATGAGCTCGTCTACCGTTGCGGTGAGCTCAATAGCACGGTGTATGCGCTCCTTTGTCTCGGTAAACGCCTCATCGGCGATCAGGCCACACGCGTGCTTCAACTCGTTCAATCGCAGCCCGGCTCGATATGCGCATGCCACGATCTCGTCACGCGTCATCCAGTTCGTCTCGTAGTTGAGCGCGTACTTCCAGCTCGGTGCGAGCAGCGCGGTTCGATACTCCTCGAAGGTCGTGAGGAGGATTTTGTAACCCAACTGCTCGGACTGCTCGTAGGCGATACAGCCAGGGTCAATAAAGGGTGAATAGGGCAGTATAAACGGGACCACGCGCGTGCCAAACGTCCCCATGAGCTGGCCGCACCACTCCACCGTCTCCATGGCGGACGTGCAGGTCTGCTGCGGGAGCCCGATCATGAAGAAGAGGTCGAATTTGTTGCAGCCCGCGTCCAGCGCCCAGCTAAGATTCTGCTCGATCTGCTCGTTCGTGTAGTGCTTGCCCTCAGCCGCGCGGATCCGCGCGTCGTGGCTGTCAGGCGAGATCTCAAAATTGAAATGCTCGACCGACGCAGCCACACGGTCAAAGAACTCCCGGGGCGCCGGCGTGAAGAGCTCGAAGACGAGGTGGTTCGTGAGTTTCCTCCGCTCGAGCTCCTCAAGAATGGTGTATGCATAATCGGTGCCCGGCTGGAGGAGGTCCCCGATGACGAAGATCGGCGCACGTGTGAATCTCGCGATCTTTGTGATGTCCTGCGCGATCAGATGTGGATCCCGAAACGCAGGCCGTTTTCGGTTGCAGTAGAGCGCCAAAGCGTTCCGCGAGCCACCGCAGAAGGTGCAGTTGTGCACGCACCCGCGACAGGTGATCACGGGCGTGATCGGATAATCGAGCCATTCGTGCGATTTCCAGCCCTTCCACGGGCTCATGCTCTTCACATCACGGTATTTGAG